>NZ_JBQHTZ010000001.1:0-242363 GCF_052065455.1 Collinsella sp. HCP28S3_E9 | reverse complement strand
GGATGACGCGGAAACGGCCCCTCCCGGGGCCGTTTCAGTTCCAGATCGTTGTTTTCGCCCGCTGAGCTGGGCCTATGCCGGAATCTCTCCCACAGAAACCACCGAAGAGCCAAAAACAATCATTCGATGCAGCCCTTTCTGCTGGCATAAAAAGCGTGGCCGAGGGCGGTGATGCCCTGGCCACGCTCGTGTTCTATAACGGTGCGCGTCCTAACGGTCGGCGAGCGGCTTGTACTCCAGTGGCTCGATTACCGGACGGTATGCCGGGCGAATAATACGATGCGCGCAGAAGAGCTCTTCCATGCGGTGCGCCGACCAGCCTGCCATGCGCGCGACGGCGAACAGCGGCGTAAAGAGCGTCTCGGGCACGCCGAGCATCTTGTAAATAAAGCCTGTATACAGGTCGATGTTGGCACAGATGGGTTTGGTCATGCCGTGGTCCCGCATCACCTGCGGCGCTAGGCGCTCAATACGCTCGATGAGCGCGAACTCCTCGCCCAGGTCCTTCTTGGCGGCCAGCGTGCGCGCGTAGTGGCGGCAGACCTCGGCGCGCGGGTCGCTGAGCGTGTAGACGGCATGTCCCATACCGTAGATGAGCCCCGTGCCGTCGAAGGCCTGCTTGTCCAAGATCTTGCCCAGATAGGAAGCGACCTCGTCGTCGTCTTCCCAGTTGGAAACGTGCGCGCGAATGTCCTCGTGCATGGATACGACCTTGGCGTTGGCGCCGCCGTGGCGTGGGCCCTTGAGCGAGCCGATGGCCGCGGCGTAGGCCGAATACGGGTCGGTGGCCGACGACGACAGTACGCGGCAGGCGAACGTGGAATTGTTGCCGCCGCCGTGCTCGGCATGGAGCATAAGCATCACGTCGAGCAGCATCGCCTCGTCGCGGGTAAACGCCATGCCGCCGCGCAGCACCTGCAAAATGGTCTCGGCCGTGGACAGGCCGGGCGTGGGGTGCGGCACATGCACCTCGGAGCCGCGACGCTTGGCGACCGAAGCCATGTGCGCGAAGGCGGCAATACGGGGCAGACGGGCGAGCATGGAGATGGCAACATCGATCTCGTGCTCGGGGGTGATCACGTCGGGCTCGGCGTCGAAGGCATAGAGCAGCAGCACGGCGCGCTGAAGCACGTTCATGATGCTCGACGACACCGTGGTCATCGGGAATTCCTTAACGTACTCGTCGCTCAGGTGCCTAAACGCGCCCAGACGCCCGCAAAAGCCGTCGAGCTCATCCTTGTTGGGCAGCGAGCCCGTGATGAGCAGGTAGGCGACTTCTTCGTAGCCGTAGCGGTTCTCGGCCTGGGCATTGTTGACCAGATCTTCGATGCTGTAGCCACGAAGCGTGAGCTTACCCTGATCGGGCACAGCCTTTCCGTCGACCTTGTTGTAGCCGTGCACGTCCGAGATACGGGTGAGGCCCGCGACCACGCCCGATCCGTCGGCATTGCGAAGACCGCGCTTAACATTGTGCTCGACAAACAGGCCCTCGTCATAAGGCTCGGTGGGCATGCCGTAGTATAGATTTTCGCTTTCGGGCGAAATCTGGCGGCTTGCTTCGTAGTCCAAGACCAGGCGGCTCAGGTGGTCGTCGAAGCGGTAATAGATTTTCTTGGCGTCGTAGGCCATGCGCGCTCCTCTCCGGGCCATGTGGCGACGTTGCGCCTGGGCGCACGTTGGGCCGTCGTCACGCAGCCTGTTCGCTACAGGCGGTACATAAAGTTAAAGACGTCCTCGCGCTGGATGGACACGTTGACGCCCGAAAGCTCGCCGGCCTCGGCCAGGGCCTTCTGCAGCTCGGCGAAGTCGAGCTTGGACTCGGCGGTGTCGGCCAGCATGGTCATGGTGAAGATGTCCTCGATAATGGACTGCGTAATGTCGCGGATGTCGACATTGGCTTCGCCCAGGACGCGGGTGACGCCGGCGACAATGCCGGGGCGGTTCTTGCCAAGGACGGTGATGACGATACGGGAGGACGAGATCTCGGCCATGGGAAACCCTTTCGCGTGTTAGCGGCGCGCGGCGGCGCTCCGCTACGGTACAGTGTTCATCATTGTACCTGTCCCGTGCAAAAAGGGGCACCTTTGCTGCGGCGTTACACGTCTGCAACATGGAGCGCTTGTCTCGTAGGGTGTATTTTTGGCACCCTGGACAGCTCGGGCGGCTCTGTTGGCGCCGCGATCGGGCAGATTCGCCTGTGCACTCCGGCGTAAAGACCGTGAACCTTTTGTGGGACGCTCGACGCCGTGGTAACATAGCCGAGTTTGTTGTCTTGGTCGGAAACCAAGACGCCTTATGCGCTGATCGGTAACCAGCGCCTGACCAATAAGGAGTCCTACCATGAAGCAGGGTATCCATCCCCAGTATGTCGAGTGCACGGTGACGTGCTCCTGCGGCAACACCTTCAAGACGCACGCTACCGTGTCCGAGATGAGGGTCGAGCTTTGCAACGAGTGCCACCCGTTCTACACCGGCCAGCAGAAGTTCGTCGACACCGGTGGACGCGTCCAGCGCTTCGCCGACAAGTTCGGTGGCGCCGCTGCCGCCCAGCTCAAGAAGGCCGAGGAGGCCAAGGCTGCCAAGGCCGCCAAGGCTGCTGAGGCCGAGGCCGCTCGCAAGGCCGCCGCTGAGGCTAAGGCTGCCGAGAAGGCCAAGCGTGCCGCTAAGTTTGCCGAGGAGGCTGCCAAGCAGGCCGCCGAGGCTCCCGCAGAGGCTCCCGTCGAGGAGGCCGCTGCCGAGGCCGAGACCACCGAGGCTGCTGAGTAAATAGCTCGCCGAGGAATCGCTCGCATTCATGGCAAAAGGGCCGTGCACCCAATTGGTGCACGGCCCTTTTCTTATCGACGCAAAGTAGCACGTCCTCTTTGCACCGAACGGTGGGGATTTTTCGTTTGCCCAGATAAAACCTGCCAAAATAAACCTGTCCCTTTTTGGCAGGTAACCGATAGGAGGCTACGTGGACACATCGACGTCCTTGGGCAATCGCGAGCTCGCGGTGGCAAAGAAGCGTGCGCTCGATGCTGCCTATTTTAGGAAGGGTATCGCTGTCGCGGCGCTTTCGAGCTGCATGTATGCGCTGTACACGGCCTTTGTTACCGCCGGTCAGCTCTTTGGCGTTTGGGCCGGTTGGTTCGATGCATTTGCTCCCTCCGGCCTTTTGGCGGTATTCATCTTGCCCACGATCGCCTCGGGCGTCAATGACGTGTTGAGTGCCGTCTGGGCCACGTTTTTCACTGCCGGTCAGGGCAAACTCGCCGACCTAGGCCGCTGCATCGCCTCAAAGCCCGGCGTCATCGTTATCGCCGCCGCCTTCATTGGCGGGCCCATCGCTTCTGCCGCCTACGTTATCGCGCTTTCGCAGGCAGGCACGCTTGCCGTGCCCATCGCCGCGCTCAACCCCGCGATCGGTGCGGTGCTCGCCCGCGTGCTCTACCGACAGCCGCTTAGCCCCCGTGTCGTCACCGGCATCGTTGTCTGCGTGGTCGCCGGCGCTATGATCGGTAGCGCCGGCCTGAGCGGGCAGGCATCTTTCGGCATGGCGCTTGGCTTGGGCCTGGCGCTGTTAGCCGCCCTGTGCTGGGGCGTCGAGGGATGCGTGGGCGGCCGCGCCACCTGCATGATCGATCCTCAGATCGCCATCAACATCCGTCAGCTTGTCTCGGGCGTCGGCAACCTGTGCTTGGTACTGCCGGCCCTAACCTTGGCATGCGGAGAGCCCCTTGGTCAGAGTTACGTCCTTGTCGCCCAAGCGCTCACCGACAAATCCTCCGTCGTGTTTTTCGCCTGCTCCGGTTTTGCCGCCTACTTTTCGTTTATGAGCTGGTATCGCGCCAACTCCATGTGCGGCACGGCGCTGGGCATGGCCATCAACGGCACCTATACCTTTACAGCGCCGCTGTTTACGTGGATTATCGTCGGCCTGGTCTTGGGCTTTGACGGCTACGCGCTTCCGTCCGTTGCATGGGTGGCGGCCGTCGTCAACCTCGTCGGCATTTGCCTGATCGCCGTGAATCCCCTCGACATGGTTAAAAAGGACGGTGATCGGGATGCTTCCGCTTAACTATGCCATGCTCGATTATTTTGTTTGCCATGACGAGGCTTGCGTCGACGATGTGATGGCCGATCTCGCGGCCGAGTATGCATCGTTTGCCGCCTTTGCAAGGCCGCGCATGCAGGAGGCGCTCATGACCGCGCACAAGAATGGCCTGATTGACGAGGCGCGCTTTGATTTGGATGCCGAAGGCGAGCTTCGCGTCTACTATCGGGCGAGCGCCGAGCAGCGCAAAGTTATCGGCGCTTATCTGGGCCGTAGCCATTAAAAATAAAACGCCCTTTTTGGCAGGTCGGTCGTAGTTATTACGTGGGGGATGAGGTCGAGCGTATAGCGTGCGCCCCGTTTGGCTAAAGTACAACTATCTGTGTTTAACTCGCCCAGTGCAGTGCGCTACGGGCGATGGCCAAAAAAGGAAAACCACATGGGATTCATGTCAAAGCTGCTCTCCTTTGGATCCGATAAGGACCTTAAGCGCTACTACAAGATCGTTGACCAGATCAACGGGCTTGAGCCTCAGTTTGAGAAGATGACCGAGGAGGAACTTCGCGGCCAGACCGATAAGTTCCGCGAGCGTTATGCTAACGGCGAGTCGCTTGACGACATGCTCCCCGAGGCCTTTGCCACCGTGCGCGAGGCTTCAAAGCGCATCACGGGCATGCGTCACTTTGACGTACAGCTCATCGGCGCCATGGCGCTGCACGAGGGTCATATCGCCGAGATGAAGACCGGCGAAGGCAAGACGCTCGTCTCCACCCTGGCCGGCTATCTTAACGCCATCGCCGGCAAGGGCGTGCATGTCGTTACCGTCAACGACTACCTGGCAAAGCGCGACTCCGAGTGGATGGGCCGCATCTACAAGTATTTGGGCATGACCGTCGGCCTGCTGCAGAACAACATGCCGCTCGAGCTTAAGCGCCCGGCCTACCAGGCCGATGTCACCTACGGCACCAACTCCGAGTTTGGCTTTGACTACCTGCGCGACAACATGGTCACCCGCCCCGAGCAGCGCGTCCAGCGCGGCCACAGCTACGCTATCGTCGACGAGGTCGACTCCATCCTGATCGACGAGGCCAGGACCCCGCTGATCATCTCGGGCGCCGGCACCAAGTCGGCCAGCACCTACAAGGACTTCGCGCGCGCCGTGCGCGGGCTGGAGCGCGGCGAGGACGTGTCGCACGATATGCTCACCGCCACCGAGGACGTGGAGCCCACGGGCGACTACGTCATGGACGAGGCCAAGCACACCATTGCCGCCACCGAGCGCGGCCTCAAGAAGATCGAGCGCCGCCTGGGTATCGAGGACATCTACGCCGACCTTTCGGGCCAGCTGGTCAACCACCTGCAGCAGGCGTTGAAGGCCCAATACATGTTCCACCGCGACAAGCAGTACGTCGTTACCAACGGCGAGGTCAAGATTGTCGATGAGTTCACCGGCCGCATCATGGAGGGCCGTCGCTATTCCGAGGGCCTGCATCAGGCTATCGAGGCCAAAGAGGGCGTGCTCGTGCGCGAGGAGAACCAGACCCTTGCCACCATCACCCTGCAGAACTACTTCCGTCTGTATGACAAGCTCTCCGGCATGACCGGTACGGCGCTTACCGAGGACGCCGAGTTCCGCGAGATCTACAAGCTGCCCGTCGAGGTCATTCCCTCCAACAAGCCCGTGCAGCGTGTCGATCACGAGGACCTGGTGTACCGCACCATCCAGGCCAAGTACAACGCCGTTGCCAATGATGTCGAGCAGCGTCACGCCAAGGGCCAGCCGGTCCTGGTCGGTACCGTCTCCATCGAGAGTTCCGAGAAGCTGTCGGCAGCCCTTACCAAGCGCGGCATCGCACACGAGGTCCTCAACGCAAAGCACCACGAGCGCGAGGCTCATATCGTGGCCCAGGCCGGTCGTTACGGCGCCGTGACCATCGCTACTAACATGGCCGGTCGTGGTACCGACATCCTGCTGGGCGGCAACCCCGACGAGCTGGTGCGCGAGCGCCTGGAGTACGAGGGCCTGACCATGGAGGACGTGACGCCCGAGCAGCTCGAGCAGTTTAACGCCGAGGCCAAGGAGACCTGCAAGGCCGAGCGCGAACGCGTGCTTGCCGCCGGCGGCCTGACCGTCATCGGCACCGAACGCCATGAGTCCCGCCGTATCGACAATCAGCTGCGTGGCCGCTCCGGTCGTCAGGGCGATCCGGGCGAGACCCAGTTCTACCTGTCGCTCGAGGACGATCTGATGCGCCTGTTCGGTGGCGACAAGATGGACCGCGTCTCCAAGATGATGGTCACGGCAGAAATGGGCGACGACATGCCCATCCAGCACAAGATCATCTCCAAGGCCGTCGAGAGCGCCCAGCACAAGGTCGAGAGCATCAACTTCTCCATGCGCAAGAGCGTTCTTGAGTACGACGACGTGATGAACAAGCAGCGCCAGGTTATCTACGCCGAGCGCAACAAGATTCTGGACGGTAAGGACCTGACCGACCACATCACCGAGGTCATGCACGACACCGTGTACCGCTGCGTGCAGGAGTTTTGCGCTAAGGACAGCCACGACGGCGAGCGCGACCTCGATGGCCTGCGCAAGTGGGTTGTGGAGCTGACCGGCCATATCGATACGCCCAAGTTCCCCGACGAGGATTACGAGGCCCTTGCTGCCGATGTCCTGGCCTACGTCGAGAAGTGCTACAACATGAAGGCCGAGCGCCTGGGTGAGGACCTCATGCGCGAGCTCAACACCCAGGTCATGCTGCGCGTCATCGATACCCGCTGGATGAACTACCTGCAGGAGATGGACTACCTCAAGACCGGTATCGGCCTGCGCGGCTTTGGTCAGCGCGACCCGCTGGTCGAGTACAAGACTGAGGCCTATGGTGCCTTCCAGATGCTCGTTGACACCATGTACGAGGATTACCTGCGCACCGTCCTGCGCATCGAGATCAAGGCCGCCCCGCAGGCTGTGGAGCGCAAGGAGGACCCCGCGCTCGAGGGTGCGCGCTTCTCCGGCCCCGCCGACGTCGATGGCGACAACGGCAACTCGGTCCTGCGCAAGGAGGCACGGGCACAGGCTCGCACGGCCGTCCAGGGCGGACCGGCAGCTGTCAACAACGGCGCTAAGGTGACCACCTACCGCAAGTCCGAGAGCGACGACCCGTATGTCAACGTGGGTCGCAACGAACCGTGCCCTTGCGGCAGCGGCAAGAAGTTCAAGTACTGCCACGGCAGGAATCGTTAATGGCGGATGCTTTAGAGGTAACGCCCGCCGAGCTGGACGCGTTTGCGGACCGGCTCGGCGAGGTTGAGTCGTATCTTCATTTGGACGAGAAGCGCACCCACGTGACCGAGCTTGAGGCCAAGAGCGTCGCTCCCGGCTTTTGGGACGACGCCGATGACGCTCGCGCCACGATGGAAGAGATTGCGCGCGCCAAGGAGGATATCGCCGCCGTGGATACCGCGCGCGGCGAGCTCTCCGATGCCCGCGCGGCGCTGGAACTTGCCGAGGAAATGGGCGATGACCCCGATGCCGCTGCACTGCGTGAGGAGGCTGCCGCCACGGCTGATCGTCTGGCGCGCGCCATCGATGAGCTCGAACTTTCGAGCTGGTTTACCGGCGAGTTCGATCACGGTGACGCGATTGTGACTATCAAGCCCGGACAGGGCGGCTTGGAGGCGCAGGACTGGACCTTCATGCTCTTTAAGATGTACATGAAGTACTGCCAGCGCCGCGGCTGGAAGGTCACCATCAACGATTGCCCCGCTGCCGAGGTCATTGGCATTGATCGCGCGACCTTTACCGTTGAGGGCAAGGATGCCTTCGGTATGCTTCGTGCCGAGGCCGGCGTTCACCGTTTGGTGCGCATTAGCCCCACCGATGACAAGAAGCGTCGACAGACTACGTTTGCCGGCGTCGAGGTCATTCCGGTGCTGCCCGACGATATCGATATCGAGATCAACCCCGACGATATCCGCGTCGACGTGTACCACGCAAGCGGCCCGGGCGGCCAGGGCGTCAACACCACCGACTCCGCCGTGCGCGTGACGCATTTTCCCAGCGGCATTGTAGTGACCTGCCAAAATGAGCGCAGCCAGATTCAGAACAAGGCCGCGTGTATGCAGATTCTCAAGGCCCGTCTGTACGAGATTGAGCTCGAGAAGCGCGCCGAGGCGCTCGACGAGATCCGCGGTCCCAAGACCACGATTGGCTTTGGCAACCAGATCCGCAGCTACGTGCTCTATCCGTATCAGATGGTCAAGGACCTGCGCTCGGGCGTGGAGACCAGCAACGTCGACGCCGTTCTCGACGATGGCGACTTGGATCCGTTTGTGATCGGCTACCATCGCTGGGCTACCGGCAATGCTGATGCGGAGTCTCCGTCCGCTTAAGCCCCGGGTGAGTCACGGACCGACACTAAACTCTGGACAGGCGGTTTTATATCCAGAGCAAACCCGCCGCGGGGTGGTTTTTCCTCGGCGAATCGGTAGAATCAAATACGGTAAGAAGTTCAAAGCGCACCCAAGGGGGTGCGCTTTTTTGAGGGAGGTAGCATGGCATATCGTCTGGATATCAAGCGCATTCTTTCAATGAACTTCTTCCGCGATCTACCCCAGATCATGCTTGGGTGCGCTTTGGCGGCCATCGCGACCGACCTGTTTTTGATTCCCAACGGTCTTGCCGCCGGTGGCGTTACGGGCCTTGCGACTATTATCCAGGCGGTCGGTGCCGCGCGGGGCGTGTCGCTGCCCGTCGGTATCCAAACCATCGTGATGAATGCCTTGCTGTTGCTGGTCGTCATGCGCGAGGGCGGCATGTTCTATGTGGTACAGACGGCGACAGGCTTTGTGCTACTGGGCTTCTTTACCGACCTGTTTGCCCCGTTTGTAGCGCCTCTGGCAGATGCAGACCTGATGCTTCCCGCTATGTGGGGCGGCATTATCACGGGCATTGGTTACGGCATGGTGTTACGCGCCGGCGCCAACACCGGCGGCTCCGACACCATCGGCCAGATTATCTCACGTAATACCTCGCTGCCGGTGGGTTCGACCGTCATGGCGATCGATGTCGCCGTATGCGCGGCATCGGCCCCCGTCTTCTCTCTAGAGAACGCGCTGTATGCAGGGCTTTCGATGGTAATTAGCGGCTATGTGATCGACGCTGTGGTCGATGGCGGCAACAAGCGCCGTATGGTGCTCATCATCTCGGAGAATTTCCCCGATATCGCGGCCGATATCATGTATGGCCTGGGTCGCGGCTGCACTAAATTTAAGGCGACCGGCATGTATTCGGGCGCTGAGAAGCCGGTGATTATGGTGATCGTTAGCCGCCGCGAGCTCAATACACTCAAGACCATCGTGCGCGAGCGCGATCCTCAAGCTATCGTGACGGTCGCCGACGTTACGGAAGCCTTCGGTGAGGGGTTCAAGGACATTAACGCGTAGGGCAGACTGCGCTCCATCCAAAAGACGTTCACATTGATAAACCGATTCATCAGCGGGTCTGCCAGCTAAATTATTCAAATAATGATAAAAACTCTGGTAAAGCCTTCAGTTTCCAGCATAATGAATGGCGCACGTGCATTGCGGCTGGGTTGGGATTACCTTCTGCGCCGTGCGCATCTTGTCTAAAGAGGATGAAAGGAAGGCACAATGAGCGACGAAGAGCTCAAAAAAGTTGCCAACGAGGTAAGGAAGGGCATCGTCACCGGCGTGCACGCTGCCAAGTCCGGCCATCCGGGCGGTTCGCTCGGCTCTGCCGACATCATGACTTATCTGTACTTTGAGGAAATGAATGTCGACCCGGCCGATCCTCGCAAGGCCGACCGCGACCGCTTTGTGCTCTCCAAGGGCCATTGCGCTCCGGGTCTGTACGCCGTGCTCGCCGAGCGCGGATTCTTCCCCAAGGAGGACCTCGAGACGCTGCGCCATATCGGCAGCCACCTGCAGGGCCACCCCAACATGAACGACACCCCGGGCGTCGACATGTCCACCGGCTCGCTGGGCCAGGGCATCTCCGCCGCCGTGGGCATGGCCGTCGCCGCCAAGCACTGGGGCGATACTTACCGCACGTACGCCCTGCTGGGCGACGGCGAGAGCGAGGAGGGCCAGGTCTGGGAGGCCGCCATGTTTGCCGGCAATCAGCAGCTCGACAACCTCTGTGTGATCGTTGACCACAACGGTCTGCAGATTGACGGTCCCGTCGAGGAGGTCAACGATCCCATGCCGCTCGCCGACAAGTTCCGCGCCTTTAAGTTCCACGTGGTGGAGCTCGCCGACGGCAACGACTTCGGTCAGATTCGCGCCGCCTTTGCCGAGGCTCGCGCCACCAAGGGTCAGCCTACCGCCATTATCGCCGAGACCATGAAGGGCAAGGGCGTTTCCTTTATGGAGAACCAGGTTGGTTGGCACGGCAAGGCCCCCAACGATGAACAGTTTGAGCAGGCCATGGCAGAGCTCACGGCCGCCGGAGAGGAGCTCTAGGATGGCAGACGTCAAGAAAATCGCCACGCGTGTAAGCTACGGCGAGGCCCTCGTTGAGCTCGCTGCCGAGCACGACGACTTTGTGGTCCTCGACGCCGACCTGGCTGCCGCCACGCAGACCGGTAAGTTTAAGGCCGCCTGCCCCGACCGCTTCTTCGATGTGGGCATTGCCGAGAGCAACCTGATGGGTGTCGCCGCCGGTATCGCGACCACCGGTCGTACTGCCTTTGCGAGCACCTTTGCCATGTTTGCCGCCGGCCGCGCTTTTGAGCAGGTCCGTAACTCCATCGGCTATCCGCACCTCAACGTCAAGATCGGCGCCACGCACGCCGGTATTTCGGTGGGCGAGGACGGTGCCACGCACCAGTGCTGCGAGGATATCGCCCTTATGCGTGTTATCCCTGGCATGACCGTGATTGTCCCGGCCGACGACGTGGAGGCCCGCGCCGTGGTCCGCGCCGCCTACGAGTGCGACGGCCCCGTGTACATGCGCTTTGCCCGTTTGGCCTCGCCGGTCATCAACGACCCCGAGACCTACAAGTTCGAGCCGGGCCGCGGCATCGTCATGCGTGAGGGCGCCGATGTGACCATCATCGCCTGCGGCCTGATGGTTGGCGAGGCTCTCGAGGCTGCCGAGCAGCTCGCTGCCGAGGGCATCGACGCCGAGGTCATCAACATGCACACCATTAAGCCCATCGACGCCGATCTGATCGTCAAGAGCGCCGCCAAGACCGGCCACGTCGTGACCGTCGAGGAACACTCCGTGATCGGTGGCCTGGGCAGCGCCGTTGCCGACGTGCTCTGCGAGCAGTGCCCGACGCCGCTCAAGAAGATTGGCGTCAACGACACCTTTGGCGAGTCCGGCCCGGGCGCCGAGCTCCTGCACAAGTACGGCCTGGATGCCGCCAACATCGTGGCAACCACCAAGGAGTTCTTGGCCTAGGGCAAGACGAGGCAAAGTATCGCTTCAGCAACCGTAAGCAAGCCAGAACAGGGGCGCCCCCAAAGAGGGCGCCCCTGTTTTTTGTCGGTAACAAACAAATCAGGCCCGCACCAAGCAAGGGCTTCCTCCGGGAAGCGGGCCCAGACCAGCAAAGTGCAACTCAGCCCTTCCAACTTTGTATATGCAGCACCCCAAGAAAAACGCGGCGACTCCTTAGTAGCCGCAGGCCGCGCACAGGGCTACCTCCCAAATCTTTCCGCAGGACGGAGGAGTCCCCGCAGCGCGAAGCGCGCGGCGGGGACTCCGACATGTCCGAGGACGATTTGGGAGGTAGCCCTGTGCGCGGCCGGTGAGACCAAAACCCTGCCATGCTTCTTATGTGCAGTGAAGCTAATGCTGCTAAAATACAAAGCGCTCATGTAGTTTAAACGCACGATGATAAGGAGCACCAGTGGGTAACCACTTCCGTACCTCCGGTGCGGGCGATGAGGCCCCCAAGACACGGCAAGGTGTCCCGGGCACACGTTTCGCCACTCCGGATTCAGAGGGCCAGCATATTGCTCAGGCCCCCGCACAGCCGGCAGATCAGGCACGGCCGGCATCCGATCCCTTTGCCTACAATCCCACCAGCGATGTCGAGCTTTCTGCCGCTGCGGGCTTTGAGCCCGTCCAAAAGGTGACTGCTCGCGTGAACCAGCCTCAGACGTCAGCCGAGCCTCAGCCGACCATGGCGGGCATTCCCGATCCCATGGTTCCTGCTACGCCCGCGCCGCAGCCGGCGCAGTCCGGCCTCTTTGCCGGCATTCCCGATCCTATGCAGCCCGCTGCGCCCATAGTCGAGAATGATCAGGCTGCCGAGGTCGCAAGTCTTGACAATGCGCTCAACAACCCCGATTTTACGTCGGTGTTCGCGCCTATCGATCCGCAGGCAAGTCGCAAGAAGATGGCCAAGCAGGCCGGTGTCGAGCCCGTCATTCTGATGGAGCATGTCACCAAGATCTACCCGGCACAGCCCAACAAGCCCGCACTCGACGACATCAACATCGAGATCTATCCGGGTGAGTTCGTCTTCTTGGTCGGTCATTCCGGATCGGGTAAGACCACGCTGCTTTCCACGCTCAACCGTGATGTCAGGCCTACGAGCGGTCGCATTTTGGTCGCCGGTCAGGATCTCATGAAAATCAAGAACCGCAAGGTTCCCTTCTTGCGCCGCCAGATTGGTGCCGTGTTCCAGGACTTTAAGCTTTTGCCGCAAAAGACCGCCTATGAAAACGTGGCGTTTGCCCTGCAGTGCATAGGCAAGCCCAAGGGCGTCATTCGCAGCCAGGTGCCCGAGGTACTGCGTCTGGTCGGCTTGGCCGATCAGATGGACTCGCTGCCCGATCAGCTTTCCGGCGGCGAGCAACAGCGCGTGGCCGTCGCCCGCGCCATGGTCAACCGTCCGCCGCTGCTGATCTGCGACGAGCCAACGGGCAACCTCGACCCGGCAATTTCGCTCGGCATCATGAAGCTGCTCGAGCGCATTAACCGCACCGGCACGACCGTGATCGTGGCTACCCACGATCGCGAGATGGTCGATAGTATGCATCGTCGCGTGATCGCCCTCGAGGGCGGCCACGTAATCCGCGACCAGGAGAGGGGAGGTTACGGCAACTATGGCACCAACTAACGTGGGCTATTCGCTCAAAGAGGCAATGAGCCACTTCTTCCGTAACTGGACCACCTCGCTCGGCGCCGTCATCACGATTTTTCTTTCGCTGTTTATCATCGGCCTGTTCATCATGGGTTCCGCGATGCTGAACTCCGTGATCGGCACCGTTGAGGACCAGGTTGTTATCAACGCGTTTATTAGCGATGACGCCGACCAGGCCGACGTCCAGGCTTTCGAGAGTGAGCTCAAGACGTGGAACAATGTTAAGTCCGTGACCTATAAGGACAAGGACGACGCGCTGGCCGAGTACACGAGCAAGATGTCGGGTAACGCCGACGCCACTCTGAGCGCACTTGATGGCCAGAATCCGCTGCCTGCTTCGTTCGCGATCGAGATGGACGATCCGTCCCAGGTCGAGAGCACGGCCAAGAAGCTCAAGAAGAACTCCGATTTCCAGAAGATCGCGGATGACGGTGACGTTGACGCGAGCGTTCTGTACGGTCAGGAGGAAGTGAGCCGCCTGTTCCAGGTGACGAACTACATCCGCATCGCTGCCGTTGTGCTTGTTGGTTTGCTGACGTTTATCGCGTTCATCTTTATCAACAACACGATTCGCCTGTCGATTACGGCTCGCCGCCGCGAGATTGCTATCATGCGCCTGGTGGGCGCCAGCAATGGCTTTATTCGCGGTCCGTTTATCACCGAGGGCGTGCTGCAGGCCGTTTTGGGCTCGCTGCTTTCCATCGGTGTTTTGGAGCTGCTTCGCAACCTGTTGGTTCCGCGTCTTCAGGAGAGCATTGGCTGGATGTCGTTTGCGCTGCCGATGCAATACTACCTGGTGACGTATGCCGCACTGATCCTGGTCGGCGTGATCATCGGTCTCTTTGGTTCCGCCATTGCCATGCGTCGCTACCTGCGCGTGTAGACACAGCTGGAACAAGTTTTGCTAACGGGCCGTCCCGCTCTGGGGCGGCCCGTTTTTTGATCCCGTGCGACGGAGGAAAAGGGCTCACCGGCAGTTCGGCTTGTTTCGATAATTCGATTTTCTCCGTCACATAGGGATCATGACGCGAGGTGCGTGCCCTGTTGTTGATTGGGTAGACTCTTTGATGCGTGCGGTTTAGGCCTGCACGGTGTTTTGACATGATGCGGTTGCGCCTGCGGGCCCCGCAACAGATAGTAAGGAGGCGCCATGGGGCGCAATAACAAACATAAGCGTAGCGCTCGCAACAAGCGCGCGCCGGTGCGTAGCGAGCGGCGTCCCAGCCTGACGGGCCGTGTGCAGCTCCATGAGCACAGCGCCTATGTTGTCACCGATAATGGCGACTATAAGGTTATGGGTCGCGGCAAGCGCGAGATTATGGACGGCGACATCGTGGCCGTGAGCATTAAGACCGGACCGCGCGGCGATCGCCGTGCCGTGATCGAGGGCGTTGTCGAGCGCGCGGCCATAAGCGTGGTGGGCACGTATCAGACGGCAGGCCCCCTCGGCGTGATCGAGCCGCTTGATTCGCGTCTCAAGGCCGATTTCTTTATGTTGCCCGAGGATACTTCGGCGGAGCGTTTGGGCGTGCATCCGGGCGATGCAGTCGTCGCACGCATTTTGAGCTATCCGACACGCTTGGAATCGGGCACCGTGACTCTTGAGCGCCGCATTGGCGGCGACGATGCACCCGACTTGGGCGTTCAATATGTCATGGCTCGTTACGGCTATACCGATAGTTATCCCGAGACCGCCCTTGCCGAGGCCGAGGAGCTATCGCTCGACGTGGCGACAGCTCTTAAGGACCCACTTCGCCGTGATCTGCGCGACCGTTTTATCATCACGATCGATCCGGTCGACGCGCGCGACTTTGACGACGCCATCTCGTTGGAGCGCACGACGCAGGGCGGATACAAGCTGGGTGTCCATATCGCCGATGTATCGCATTATGTGGCCTGGGACGGACACATCGACCTAGAGGCTCGCCATCGCACGACGTCGGTGTACCTTGCCGATCGCGTGCTCCCCATGTTGCCCGAGCGCCTGTCGAATGACCTGTGTTCCTTGCGCCCCGACGAGGATCGCCTGGCGTTTACCGTCGACATCGAGCTCGATGCGCAGGGGCACGTCCGCCACTACGATCCGTATCCCAGCGTGATTCGCTCGCGCGTGCGTATGGACTATGACGGTGCCGAGGCATTGCTGGTGCGTGCCGGTGCGGTGGAGTACTCCGTGTTGGAAGGTGCTGCCGAGGATGTTGCTGCAGCCGAGGCGTCGCGCGAGGAGGCGCTTGAGCGCGGTTTGACTGGCGAAGAGACTGCCCGCGACTACGACGTGGATCTGAGCGATTTCCTAGTCGCTGCCAACGAGCTTGCCGAGCGACGCCGTCGCATTCGCCGTGCGCGCGGCTCGGTCGACTTTGACACGGCGGAGATTCGCGCTTTGCTGGACGAGGACGGCGTTCCCGTGCAGATCGTGGCCCGCGAGCGCTCGTGTGCCACGTCGCTCATCGAGGAAGCTATGCTGCTTGCCAACGAGTGCGTTGCCGAGTGGCTGGCAGACCGCGATATTGAGGCATGCTATCGCGTGCATGAGGATCCCAGCCCCGACAGCTTGCACGGGGCCGCTGTGGCGCTGGCGCAGCTGGGTATCATCGACGATCGCCGCGCGGCCGGCATTGCCCTGGGAAGTCCCGATGAGCTGCAGGCGGCGGTTGACGCTGCCGCTGGCACGGCAAATGCCTCGCTTGTCAACACGTTGCTATTGCGCAGCATGCAGCGCGCGCTGTACAAGCCGCGCAACGAGGGCCACTTTGCGCTCGCCGCGCCGTGCTACTGCCACTTTACGAGCCCTATCCGACGCTATCCGGACCTTGTTGTCCATCGTGTGCTCAAATTGCAGCTGGCGTATGAGCAGCTGGGCGGCAAGGATGCCTTGGCGCGCACGCCGCGGCTGATCGGCAGGGGTCGCGAGTCGCTGCCGCGCATCTTGCCGCAGATTTGCCGTGCATGCAGCGATGCCGAGCGTGCGGCCGACGCCGCCAGCCATGCGACGCAAAAGATCAAGATTGCCCAGTATTACGAGGATCGTCTGGGCGAGCGCTATGCCGGAACCATTTCGTGGGTCAGCAGCATGGGCCTCTTTGTGCGCCTCGACCTGACACAGGTCGAGGGCTTGGTCTCGATTAAGAGTTTGGGAAGCGAGTGGTTCGAGTTTGACGAGGACGCGCTCACGTTGACGGGTGCCGACACGGGGCGCCGTTTTGAGTTGGGGCAACGCGTGATCATCGAGGTCTCGCGCGTCAACACGACCCGCGGGCACTTGGATTTCAGGCTTATTCATTAGCCGGAATTTGGTGATTGATAGAGAACGGGGCGGTCTTTTGGGGCTGCCTTTTTTGTGGCGGTTCAATCGTCTTGCCGCTCGCGCGCTTGCGTCTTCCGCCTGCTGCAGGGGAGATAAAACCTACCAAAATAAACCTGTCCCTTTTTGGAAGGTTTACGAGAGAGCGGGGATGAGATGACAACGGTGTACGGGTATGCGCGGGTGAGCTCGCGTGATCAAAATCTGAATCAGCAGCTGGATGCGCTGGGCGCCTATGGCGTGGAACCGGCGAATATCTTTGCCGACCATGCGAGTGGCAAGGACTTCGATCGACCGCGGTATCGCGAGCTGCTGTGCGCGTTGGATTCCGGCGATGTGCTGGTGGTACTTTCCATTGATCGGCTGGGCCGTAACTACAGCGAGATCCTCGAGGAATGGCGGTGCATAACCAAAGAGCTCGGCGCCGCCATCGTGGTGCTGGACATGCCATTGCTCGACACGCGCGCCAGAGACTGTGGTGGGTCGGACGTGACGAGTACGTTGATTGCCGATATTGTTTTGCAGCTGCTGAGCTATGTGGCGCAGGTGGAGCGCGAGAACATCCACCGGCGCCAAGCCGAGGGCATTGCGGCGGCGCGAGCGCGCGGCGTGCGCTTTGGCCGGCCCCGCAAGCCCTGTCCCCCGCAATTCGAGCTGGTACGCGATGCCTACGAGGCGGGTGATATCACGCGGAGTCAGGCGGCAAAGCGGCTAGGCGTGTGCGTGGGGACGTTCGATCGCTGGATGCGCGAGATGGAGTAGGGGCGCCACGGTCCTTTGGCGCCCCGATTCGAACATATTGGATTTCGCTACGGCGACAACTGCATTTGGGGGTACACTCGCTGCTGCTCAAAAAATGACGGAGGTTAGCCCTTGGCGCGTGTGAAGCACATAGTCGGATGGATTTCGATTGTCCTGCTGGTCGTGACGCTGGCAAGTATTTGGATGCTGACGGAGCAAAACGTGGAGCAGACGTCGTCGCTCAGCGAGTCCACCGCGCGTGCGGTGGAAGGACGGGCCGCGGACGTGCGGCCCGACGCCACGCAGGAGTTCCAGGCGGGGGATGCCGTCGAGGGCACGGATTCAACGACTGCCACTGTTCATCCCGACCCGCTTGCGCCCGTTCGTCTGTGGATGGGTGCCAACATTCGTCGCGTCGCACATACCGTTGAGTTCTTCTTTGTAGGACTTTTTGCTTCGGCGACAGTGGCATGCCTGGGCGAGTGCCTGCCATGCGCGCGATTCCGGTACGTACTCGCTCTGCTCTTTTGCGCCGTCTGCTCTGTCGGTGACCAAGTGCACAAGATCTTTGTTCCTGGTCGTCATTTCGACATGATCGACCTGGGCTTCGATGCCGCGGGTTACGTTGTCGCCATGCTGTTGGTGCTGTTGGCCGCCGCGCTGGCTCGGTGCGCGACCTGTCCCATTGGCGCCCATGCGAGGCGCTAACTTCAAGATGGAAAATCGCGACCGCCTGTACGTCGGCGCTGGTTACAATATCGGCATCGGTCGCAGATGGCCATCGATGCGCTGTTTGCCAGACACTTGTCTTTTCTAAGAAGGGAATCCCCATGGCAGTGCTGTTTGTTGAATACCCCAAATGCTCGACGTGTAAAAAGGCCAAGGCCTGGTTGGACGAGCATGGGGTTGAGTACGTCGATCGCGATATTGTTACAGACAATCCTTCGGCTGAGGAACTTGTGACCTGGATTGCTCGTTCGGGGCTGCCGGTGCGACGCTTCTTTAACTCGTCGGGCATGAAATATCGAGAGCTTGGTCTGAAAGCGCGCCTGGATGCGGGTATGACGGACCAGGAATGCTGCGAGCTGCTGGCGACTGACGGCATGCTGGTTAAGCGCCCGCTGCTGGTGGGCGACGACTTTGCGATCCCCGGCTTTAGGGAAGCGGCTTGGACCGAGGCGTTGCTGTAGCGGCTTCGGAAAGTGCGTCCCATTTTGAGTGCTGATTCTGGGATGTGCTTTCCGGTTGAGGGCTCTATCGGACATGACATCCCGTTTCGAGCGCTGATTCTGGGACACGGTTTCCGGTTGAGGGCTCGACGGGAAAGTGGGGACCAGTTTGAGCTTGAAATCTGGGATGCGCTTTCTGCCGGCGGGCCTACTCCAGGGCGGGCCTGCCCCAGTCAGTCCTTCAGCTGCGCCCATTCGTGTGGGTCGTAGATCTTTACGTGCTTGTCGGGCGTGTCGCTCCAGTACTCTTCGTCCATAAAGGGCAGGTATGCCTGAATGCCGGGGCAGATAAACGGAATTCGTTGCCGCTGCCGCCGCTCTCGCTGCCGCCGCTCCAGGTTCGTCTCGGATATGACGGTCGGCATGCCGGACAGCTCGACGAGACTTGCCTGGATGCGCTTGAGGTCGGGGAGCGCCGCATGCCATGACGTCCGCATGATCAAAAGATACTTCGATTGTGTTGCCTGGTGCTATCGTTTTCGCGTTAGTATCTGCCAACGGTTGAGGGCTACCGCTCGCGGCGTTTTGCCCTTCGTGTACAGCGGTCGGCATCACAGGTCCTTCACGGGTTGGACGAAATTAGGCCAATTTGACCGAATTTTAAAAAAGTCAAAATTGGGGCTTGCGTCACGGAGCGACTTCCCGTATATTTCTTTCTTGCGCAAAGGCACAGCCGAGCGCAGCGATGCAATCATTGGGATGTCGTCTAATGGCAGGACAGCGGATTCTGGTTCCGTCAATGGGGGTTCGACTCCCTCCATCCCAGCCATTGCATTTGCTACATATGGCCCGTTCGTCTAGCGGTTTAGGACGCCGCCCTCTCAAGGCGGAGATCACCAGTTCGAATCTGGTACGGGCTACCACAAATTGAATGCCCGGGCCTCGCAAGAGACCCGGGTTTTGTGTATACACCGCATGTGTGGAATGAGCCGCGTTTCACCTGGACCGAGGAGTTGCCATGGACCTGCCCATCAGCCTAACTGACATTACGTATGCCGAGAATTACCTGGCGCAGGGAGACCTGGCCACGGCGACGCCGCTGCTGGAGCGTTTGGTGGAGCTCGCCGAGGAGTATATCGATGCCGAGTGCAAAACGGAGGAGAACCGCCAGTACTTTAGCTTCGATAGCAAGTTTGAGCGCCTGGCCTACCGCCGCGTGGAAAAGGATCCACGCGAGCTGGTGCAGGTCGAGGTGCCGTTTGACCGCCTGTACTCCGACATGGCGTTTGCCTACATCCGTCAGCAGGATTATGTGAGCGCCCGCAATGCCTTGATGCAGGCTGTGCGCTGGGACCCCATGAACTGCAACTACCGACTGGATCTGGCCGAGCTGTTCCGTGCGCTCGAGGACAAGCAGGAGTGGGCTTCGCTTTCGTTTTCGGTGCTGGAGCGTGCGAGTGACGGCAGGTGCGCCGCCCGCGCCTACGCCAACTTGGGCCAGTACTTTTTGGAGCCCGAGACCGAGAACGTCTCGGCGGCCGTGGGTTGCGCACGTCTGGCGCTGCGCTTGGCCCCTGGCGATTCACATACGACGCGCTTGCTCAGCAAGATCCATGCCACCTATCCGGATGCCGCCGACGAGAGTGATGAGCATGTGATGGGCGAGCTGGCGTTGCAGGGCGTACCGACCTCGCCTTCGGCCGAGATTGCCATTTGTCTGATTATGTGTGCGACCGACGCTGCGGGCGACGGTGACAAGCAGGAGGCTACACGCCTGACGGTCCGTGCCCGCGATCTGGTGGGCGAGGAGGCATGCGCGGCGATCATTAAGCTGGTGCGCGAAAGCGATGCCGAGCTCAACGCCGAGCGCAAGGCCAAACGCGAGGCCGCGAGCGGGAAAGCCGATGACGCCGAGGAGGCCGGCGATGCCCAGTAAGCGCGAGCGCAAGCTCATCTCCAAGAATCGTTCGGCGCATCACGAATACTTTATCGACGAGACATTCGAATGCGGCATTGAGCTGAGCGGTACCGAGGTCAAGTCGATTCGCGAGCGCGCCTGTCAGATTACCGATACTTTTGCGCTGATTCGCGGCGGCGAGTGCTGGCTGGTGGGTTTGCACATCCATCCCTATAGTCACGGTGGCGTGTGGAACCGTGATCCCGATCGCCGGCGCCGTCTGCTGCTGCATCGCAAGGAGATTGATTTTCTTGACGGCAAACTACGCAACCGCGGCTATGCACTGGTGCCGCTCGAGCTCTACTTTAATGCCGATGGTCGCGTTAAGCTGCTGTTGGGCCTGGGCCGTGGCAAAAAGCTCTACGACAAACGCGAGGACATGGCCAAACGTGACGTTCAGCGCGAAATCGATCGCGCGCTTAAGGAGCGTAATCGCTAAGGGTTGATATCCGGGCGGGCGGGGATGTTCATCCATCACTGTTGTCGTACTCCCGGTCTGCTCCTCGCAAGTTGCGGTGGAATAGTTCCTGTTTGTTGGGTATCCAGGCTTAAACAGGGACTTTTTCACCGCAACTGCGTGTGGCTCATTTTTCTTACCGTTCTGACACATATGTCTCATTGTGGGTATATACGTCTGCAAGGCTCAATTCCGAGTTAGGGGAGTGATCGTTTTGGATAAAGCTGCGTTCTTTACGATGCCGTGCGGGCTGTATGTGGTGAGTGCCGCGGCAGATGGGTCGCGCGCCGGCTGCATTATCAACACCGCGGTGCAGGTGACGTCCACGCCGCCGCGCATTTCGGTTGCCGTGAACAAGGAAAATGTCACGTCTAGCGTTATCTCGTCTGCCAAGGCCTTTGCGCTGACCGTGATCGATCAGACGGCTGATATGCCCTACATTGGTAACTTTGGATTCCGTACCAGCAGCAACTATGACAAATTTGCCAAGTACGAGACGCGCGAGACCGCACTGGGCATGCCCTATGTTCCCGAGCATGCGGCGGCCTTGTTTAGCTGCCGTTTGATCGACACAGTGGATGTGGGCACGCATCTACTGTTTATCGGCGAGGTCGAGGATGCCGAGCGCCTGAGCGACGAGACGCCGCTCACCTACGATTACTACCATAAGGTCCTGAAGGGCAAGACGCCGCCCAAGGCGTCTTCGTACCAAGGGTAGAAATGCGGTAAAACCGCTTGCATTATATTATTAAGAATGTATACTAATAAGCAAAGTACACCAGCAGCCACGTTCGAGAGGAGAACATCATGGCCGAGGAAAAGAAGACGTACAAGTTCGTGTGCACCGTTTGCGGTTACGAGGTAGAGGTCGACACGCCCGAACTGCCCGAGGATTACGTGTGCCCGGTGTGTGGCGTCGGTCCCGATCAGTTTGAGCTCGTCGAGGAGTAGCTCGTAGACACACGACTTGCAGCAACATATAGCTCTGTCCAAGGGCCCCGGTCGGATATCCCGGCCGGGGCCCTTTTCCTCCGTCCCCAAGGGATCACGGCTGCTATTAGCCGATCCTGTCTGTTGTGAGTCCGGCCGACCTTTTGTCTTAACCTGCAACATCTAACGGCTCAAAACGGGTCTTCCTGTTACAGAACGAGACAAACCAAAACCATCATTCTCAAAATCTCAATCTATAACATTTAGGCACGTAAAACCCCTCTACTTGTTACAGATCGAGACAAAAGGTTGGGGCTGAAGAAATATCTCGATCTGTAACATCTGGGCGCGGAAATTGGGTCCACTTGTTACAGATCGAGACAAACTGAAACTATCTCTCAAAAAATCTCAATCTGTAACATCTAAGGGCTCAAAACGGCCTCACGTGTTACAGATTGAGACGTTATTTCTGGACAGTCACGCCATCCCATTACATCCCCGTTAGCAGCACGATATCGAGAATCGTCACGATGACACCGATCCCTACGAGCAACGCGTTGAGCGGGCGCGAGTTGGCGTATTTGCCCATGACGCGGGGCGAGCTGGTGAGTCGTATGAGCACAAAGACCGTAATCGGCAGCTGAAGCGACAACAGTGCCTGACTCCAAATGAGACCCTCAAAAGGATTCGGGACGATCAGGCACGCCGCCACTGCGCCGACGAAACAGGCCGCCACTCCGATCGAGGAATGTCGGTCGCGGATGTCGTATTCCTCGTCGAATATGCCCGCGGTGATGGTGCCCGCCGCCATGCCCGCCGTCACGCTACTCGATATGCCCGCAAACAGCAGTGCCACCGCAAAGATGGTCGAGCTTGCCGGGCCCAGAATGGGGGAGAGCGTGGCCGCTGCGACGGCGAGGTCGTCTACGACAATGCCGTGCGCAAAGAAGGTCGTTGCGGCCAGGATGACCATGGCCGAGTTGATTGCCCAGCCCACACCCATCGAAAAGAGCGTGTCGAAGAGCTCGTAGCGCAGGCGTTCTTCGATAACCTGCTCGCCTTGGCCTTCAAAGTGCATGGATTGGATGACCTCGGAGTGCAGGAAGAGGTTGTGGGGCATAACGACCGCGCCTAGGACACTTACGATAATCGCGACTGAGCCGGTGGGCATACTGGGTGTGATCCAGCTTGTGGCGGCTTGCGGCCAGTCGACCTTGACCAGCAGAAGCTCGGCTAAAAACGAAAGTCCCACCACGCCCACAAAGGCGATGATCCAGCGCTCGGCGCGTTTGTAGGAGCTCGTCATGAGCATGGCAATCGATGCCGCCGCCACGATGATGCAGCCGGCACGTACGGGCAGGCCAAAGAGCATTTGAAGTGCAATCGCACCGCCCAGGACTTCGGCCATGGCGGTGGCGACCGTGGCTAGATACGCGCTGCCGAGTATCGCACGCCCGACGAGGCGGGGCAGGTGGCGCGTCGTGGCCTCGGCAAGACACATGCCCGTGGCGATGCCCAAGTGAGCCGCGTTGTGTTGCAGCACGATGAGCATGATCGTGGACAGCGTGACGATCCACAGCAGCGCGTAGCCAAACTGCGAGCCGGCGGCCATATTGGAGGCCCAATTGCCCGGGTCGATAAAGCCGACGGTCACGAGCAGCCCGGGGCCGATATGCCGTGCGATGTCGAGTCCGCCGTGGCCGCCGGTGCGCGGGGAGCCAAAGTGATGTTTGAGATGGTCGATCATGGTGCACTCCTGCGTGCCGTTTGTTTGACGCCGCAAAGGATACCCGTTTTAGGCTCGAAATCTGACCATGACTAACAAAATTGTTGTGATGGTAAAAGGGGGTTGCCGAAATGTCTTGATCTGTAACAACTAGGGATGGAAATTGGGCCTAGGTGTTACAGATCGAGACAGGAAGAAATGGTCCTATGGAAAATCTCGATCCGTAACAGCTGACCGCCAAAACCGGTCCTTCATGTTACAGATTGAGACATTCGGAACCGTCTTTCGAGAACATCTCAATCTGTAACCGTTAGTCGTCGAAATTGGGTCCTCCTGTTACAGATTGAGATGTTTGAAGCGGTGAGCTTACAGGCCGAACCTGGGGCCCTCGTCGTTGCCCTTGAGGTCGGCGGTGTCCACTCGTAGGGCGTGCGTTACGCAATTGTTTCGAAACGGGCGGGAAACACAATGGGCCGGCGATGCTTCTAGTATGCCTATTCAACTGACTGTCTAAATATCTAGGGGAGGATCGCGATGCAGGCAGATTCCGCTCAGCAGCAGGGCCTTTATCGCCCCGAATTCGACCACGATGCATGTGGCATCGGCGCTCTTGCCGATATCAACGGTGAGCGCCACCACCAGATTCTGGACGATGCGCTGTCCATTCTGGTCAACCTGGAGCACCGCGGTGGCACGGGACTCGAGAAGAATACCGGCGACGGCGCCGGCATCCTGTTCCAGGTTCCGCATCACTTTTTCCGCAAAGAGGCTCAAAAGTGCGGCCAGATTCTGCCGGCAGAGGGCGACTATGGCGTGGCCATGCTGTTCTTCCCGCAGGACGACAAGGGCGTGGAGGATGCCCGCCGCGTGTTTGAGGAAGGCTGTGCCGAGGCCGGCGTGCCGCTGCTCTTTTGGCGCGAGGTGCCGGTCGACCCTCACGATCTGGGCGAGACGGCCCGCGCCTGCATGCCCACCATCCTGCAGGCCTTCCTGGGCCGTCCGGACGACACGCCCGCCGGCGATGCCTTTGAGCGTCGCCTGTACGTGTGCCGCCGCACCATCGAAAAGAAGGCCGACGCCGAGTTTGCCCTGCGCGACAAGATCTTCTATGTGTGCTCCATGAGCTCGCGCACCATCGTGTACAAGGGCATGCTGGTCGCCACGCAGATGCGCCGCTTCTTTATCGATCTCAACGACGCCGCCGTCAAGACGGCCGTGGCGCTCGTCCACTCGCGCTACTCCACCAACACCACGCCTAGCTGGGAGCGCGCACATCCCAACCGCTTTATAATCCACAACGGCGAGATCAACACCCTCAAGGGCAACGTCAACTGGATTCGCGCCCGCGAACCTAACCTGTACAGTCCCGTGCTGCAGCATGATCTTGAGCGTGTGATGCCCATCATCAACCGCGAGGGTTCCGACTCCGCGATTCTGGACAATGTGCTCGAGTTTTTGGTCATGAACGGCCGTCCGCTCACGCGTGCCGCGTCCATGTTGCTGCCCGAGCCGTGGGACCACAACGACAACCTGAGCGAGGAACGTCGCGCCTACGATGCCTACCAGTCCATGCTCATGGAGCCCTGGGACGGCCCGGCGGCCATCGCCTTTACCGACGGCCGTACGCTGGGTGCCGCCCTTGACCGCAACGGCCTGCGCCCGGCTCGCTACTACGTGACGCGCGACGGCCGCTTTATGCTGGCAAGCGAGGTGGGCACCATCGAGGTGCGTCCCGAGAATATCCTGACAAGCGGTTGTTTGGGACCGGGCCAGATGCTCGAGGTCGATTTTGCCCGCGGCCGTGTGATCTACAATGACGAGCTGCGCGCCCGCTATGCCAAGGAAAAGCCCTACCGCGACTGGATTGCCGAGGAGACGCTGACCGTTGACGCGCTCGACAAGCCCGCCGCGGCAACGCCTGCCGAGGATGCCGAGGTGCCTGCCGCCGTGCGTATGGCCAAGCTCGGCTACCACTGGGATGATGTTGACGAGGTCGTGCGCCCCATGGCCCAGCAGGGCAAGGCCCCGCTCGCCTCGATGGGTATCGATGCGCCGCTGGCCTGCCTGTCCAAGAAGACGCGCTCGTTCTTTGACTACTTCTATCAACTGTTCGCCCAGGTCACGAACCCGCCGATTGACGCCCTGCGCGAGCATATGGTCACCTCGACCACGCTCTACCTGGGCAACCACGGCAACCTGCTCGAGGACTCTCGTACGGCCTGCCAACTGGTGCGTCTGGAGCGCCCACTGCTGAGTGAGGAGGAGTTCGACCGCATTTGCGCGATTGACCGTGTTGGCTTTAAGACCCGCCGTTTCCGTGCCGTTTACCGCCGCGATGCCGGCGAGGGCGCGCTGCAGGCTGCGCTCAAGCAGCTTGCAGAGGACGTTGAGGCTGCGGTCCGCGACGGCGTGAACATCGTGGTGTTGAGCGATCGCGCCGGAGCGGACGAGGTACCCGTGCCGTCGCTGCTCGCCGTGGGCTGCGTGCACAACCACCTGATCCGCGCCGGCGTGCGTACCTTTGCCGACATCGTGGTGGAGTGTGGCGACGCCGTGTCTCCGCACGACTTTGCGGCGCTGGTGGGCTACTCCGCGAGCGGCATCTATCCGTACAACGCGCATGCGTGCATTCGCGACCTGGCGGCGCACGGCGATCTGGACGTGACAGCCGAGCAGGGCATCGCCAACTACAATAAGGCTGCGACCGCCGGCATCGTTTCCATCATGTCCAAGATGGGCATCTCCACGGTGCAGAGCTACCATTCGGCGCAGATCTTCGAGGCCGTGGGCTTTACGTCGGAGTTCGTTAACGCGTACTTCGCCGGCACGGTGAGCCGTGTGGGCGGTATGGGTGTCGAGGACGTTGAGCGCGAGCAAAACGAGCGCTACGACGCCGCGCTCGCTATCCTTAAGAGCCCGGCTCCCGATCAGCTGCCCACGCTGGGTCTGACCAAGTGGCGCCCGCTCGGCGGCGAGGATCATCTCATTGATCCGCAGACTGTCTACTTACTGCAGACTGCCTGCCGTGAGGACAGCTACGACACCTTTAAGGAGTACAGCGCCCGCCTGCACCGCACCGGCCGTGCCGTGCGCCTGCGTGACTTGCTCGACTTTAATGCCAACGGCCGCACGCCGGTTTCGCTCGACGAGGTGGAGCCCGCGCGCAACATCGTCCGCCGCTTTAACACCGGTGCCATGTCGTACGGTTCTATCAGCAAAGAGGCGCACGAGTGCATGGCCATCGCCATGAACCGCCTGCACGGACGCTCTAACTCGGGAGAGGGCGGCGAGGATCCGCGTCGCGAGACCCCGCTGGCTAACGGTGACTCCAAGAACTCCGCCATCAAGCAGGTGGCAAGTGCGCGCTTTGGCGTAACGAGCCGCTACCTGTGCAGCGCTTTCGAGATTCAGATCAAGATGGCCCAGGGCGCCAAGCCCGGCGAGGGTGGCCACCTGCCCGGTAAGAAGGTCTACCCCTGGATCGCCGAGGTCCGTCAGTCCACGCCCGGCATCGGCCTGATCTCGCCTCCGCCGCACCACGACATCTACTCCATCGAGGACCTGGCAGAGCTGATCTTTGATCTTAAGAACGCCAACCCCGGTGCGCGCGTGTCGGTCAAGCTGGTCAGCGAGGCCGGCGTCGGCACCATCGCCACCGGTGTGGCCAAGGGTGCCGCCGACAAGATCTTGATCAGCGGCCACAATGGCGGCTCGGGTGCCGCGGCGCGCGATTCCATTTGGCACGCCGGCCTGCCGCTGGAGCTCGGCCTTGCCGAGGCTCAGCAGACGTTGCTGCAAAACGGCCTGCGCTCCCGCGTGGTGCTCGAGGCCGACGGCAAGCTCATGGACGGCACCGATGTTGCCGTCGCCTGCCTGCTGGGCGCCGAGGAGTTTGGCTTTGCGACCATGCCGCTCATCTCCATGGGCTGCCTCATGCAGCGCGACTGCCAGCAGGACACCTGCCCGGCCGGCATCGCCACGCAAAACTGTCGCCTGCGTCGCGGCTTCCGCGGCAAGCCCGAGCACGTTGAGCACTTTATGCTCTTTGTTGCCGAGCAGCTGCGTGAGGTCATGGCGAGCCTGGGCTTCCGCACCGTCGACGAGATGGTCGGCCATCCCGAGTGCCTGCGCCAGATCGAGGTGCCGGGCAACCGCAAGGCCAACCTGCTTGATCTGTCGCCCGTGCTGGCGAGCGCGACCTGCGAGTTCGGTGCCCATATCCCGGGCGCCGACGGTCGCCACTTCCTGCCGCAGATGGCTGCGGACAGCGAGCTCGACAAGACGCTCGACTCCACGTTGTTCGTGCCCTATACGGCCGATGCCCGTGCGCACCTGCGCCCGATTCGGTTCCGCGCCGATATCGCCAACGTCAACCGTTGCGTGGGCACCATCCTGGGCAATGCGGTGACCAAGGCGCATCCCGAGGGCCTGCCCGCCGGCTCCATCACCATCGATTGCGATGGTTCGGCCGGTCAGAGCTTTGGCGCCTTTCTCCCGCGCGGCATTACGCTCAACGTGTGCGGCGACGCCAACGACTACTTTGGCAAGGGCCTTTCGGGCGGCGAGGTGTCGGTGCGCCCCAACCCGCATGCGACCTACAAGTTCGACGAGAACATCATCGTGGGCAACGTGGCGTTCTTTGGCGCCACGAGCGGCCGCGGCTTTATTAACGGCCTGGCAGGCCAGCGTTTTGCCGTGCGCAACTCCGGTGCCACTGTGGTGGTCGAGGGCTGCGGCAACCATGGCTGCGAGTACATGACGGGCGGCTTGGCGCTCATCTTGGGTGAGGTCGGGCAGAACTTCGCCGCCGGTATGACGGGTGGCGTGGCCTATGTCTTTGACCAGTACGGCACGCTCGAAGCCCGTGTGAACCACGAGAGCGTGGAACTCAAGGCCCCGACGGCTGGCGAGCTGGCGCAGATTCGCGCGCTCATCCAGGAACACGTGGACGCGACGCAGAGCCCGCGCGGCATTAAGCTGCTCTACAGCTTCGACTCGATGAGCAAGCACTTTGTGAAGGTCATTCCGACCGAGTACGAGCGCGTGCTGGCGATTGTCGCTGCGGCCGAGGCCGTGGGCAAGACGCATGCGCAGGCCGAGGAGTTGGCGTTTGACATCGTGACCGGCCGCGCGAGCGCCGCGGATGTCGCTCGCTTTGATGTCGCGGGCGGTGCAGCGGGCACTGCGCCCGTGGCTGTCAGCTCTGTTGCTTCGACCAAGAAGGAGGCGTAAGTGCCATGGGTAAGCCCGGTGCTTTTCTTGATATCGATCGCGTGACCCACGAGCTGCGCCCCGTGGAGGAGCGCAGCCGCGATTTCGATCCGCTGTATGTGGAGCTCGACGACGATGCGCGCCGCGCCCAGGCGAGCCGCTGCATGATGTGCGGCGTGGCGTTTTGCCAGATGGGTGCGAGCTTTGGCAAGGCGCGTCCGAGTGGCTGTCCGCTGCACAACCTGATTCCCGAGTGGAACGAGCTGGTGTATCGCGGTCGCTGGGACGAGGCGGCCGAGCGCCTGTCGCTCACCTCGCCCATGCCCGAGTTTACGAGCCGCGTGTGCCCGGCACTGTGCGAGGCTGCGTGCAACCTGGGTTCGGTCGACGGCCAGCCCACAACGATTCACGATAACGAGCGCGCGATCAGCGACCACGAATGGGCAAACGGCGGCCCGCGTCGCTTTGAGCCGGCAGGGGAGGACGCGCCCTCGGTCGCCGTGGTTGGTTCCGGCCCGGCTGGCCTGGTGGCTGCATGGGAACTTGCGCGTCGCGGTGCCCGCGTGACGGTGTTTGAGCGCGACGACCGCCCAGGCGGTCTGCTCATGTACGGCATTCCCAACATGAAGCTCGAGAAGTCCGTGGTCGAGCGCCGCGTGGCGCTCATGCGCGAGCTGGGCATTGTCTTTGAGCTGGGTACTGACGTTACGAACCCTGCGGTGGCGGCCAAGCTCAATGGTTTTGACGCCGTTGTGGTGGCTGCCGGTGCTCGTACGCCCCGCGGTCTTTTGGCTGCGAATGTGGATGCCCCGGGCGTGGTGTATGCCGTGGACTACCTGACGGCTTCGACCGTCTCGGTGCTCGATGGCGGTGAGCCCGCGGTGAACGCGCGCGGCCTGGACGTTGTGGTCATTGGCGGCGGCGATACCGGCAACGACTGCGTGGGTACCGCGGTGCGCCAGGGTGCACGCAGTGTGCGTCAGTTTGAGTTCTTGCCGGCCGCACCCGATAAGCGTGCGGCGAGCAATCCCTGGCCACAGTGGCCCAACGTTAAGAAGACCGACTACGGTCAGCAGGAGGCTATCGCTGCCATGGGCGGCGAGATGCGTGCTTGGGGCGTGGATACGCTCGAGGTATTGCTGGACAAGAAGGGCGCTGCCGCGGGCCTGCGCGTGGTCGATCTGGACTGGTCGGCCGGCAAGCCCGAACGCATTGCGGGCTCCGAGCACGAGGTGCCGGCCCAGCTGGTGCTGATCGCCTGTGGCTTTACGGGTCCGGAGCACGGCGTGTTCGACGCTGTTGACGTGCCTATTGCCACGGCGGGCCGTCCGTTGCCCGTGATGGCCTCCGAGGACTCGCATCTTGCGGCTCGCGTGGATGGCGTTGCCGCGGATGCCGCGCCGGTGTATGTGGCCGGCGATGCCCGCAACGGCAGCTCGCTCGTGGTGAGTGCCATGGCCGATGCCCTCGCCTGCGCAGCCGAGGTCGCCGAGGCGCTGGGGCTGTAGGACAATCACGGAGTTACTCAACAATCGAATCGGCAAGGGCTGTCCCCAACGGCCGGCATATAAGGAACGTCCCCATGTGCCGGCAGCTGGGGACGTTCCTTACGTGCCGGCATCCGGGGACACTCCTTGCGGGTTTGCGAGCGTTCTGCTCGTTTGCCGACGTTTGGCTGCCTACCCGTTGGCGTTTGCGCTCGTTGCGCTCTGCTGTTTATGTGGCGGCTTTAGTTGTTTGCGGACAGCGGCGCGGGTGATTCGTCTAGTTCTACCCGCGATTTTGTGGCAATTTGTATAATCTGCAAGTATCCCGTCAAGTGCTTGGTCAGCATCTGGTTTGCAGCCCGATGCCCATTTCGCCCGTGATGGCGGCGACCACCCGCCCTCCTCGTAAGCTCAAATTGAGGTTTATCAGTTTGAGGAGGATGCCATGGCTGATCATGTTTTGGACCGGGGACGTCTGGCCGAGGCCGTCGGTGACGATATTGCCGACATGGCCCAGTTTTGGATGCTGCGCAAGTTTCAGTTTTTGGAGTCGGCGCGTACACAGTTCGAAGTGATAGTCGATCCATGGCTCAGCTATTGCGAGGAGCCCTCGCAAAATGAAATCATGGCCTATAACATGGCATTTACCGATTGGCTGCTGTTCGAGCGTCCCTATTACCATGGCAAGACGCTGCTTGAGCTGTATGTTGACGAGCCGCCGGCGTCGCTTTCGCCCGTCTCGCTCAGACGGCTCGAGCAGGTGCGCGGCACGCACTATTTCTCGCGCTTTGGCATTTTGGATAAGGATCCCGCGACCGGTATGGTCGCGCTGCGCGATACGCGTACTGACCGTCGCTTTGACGTCTACGATCCGCATATCGTGCAAAAGGAGCACTGGCGCGATGGCGCGATTGCGGTGCGCATCGCGTGCGTCGACGATGTCTGGCTGACGGCGGGGCAGCTCTACCTCTACGACATTGCGCGCCTGAGCGATACGGCGGTCGACGGGCCTGGCGCCGTGCATCCTGAGGACCTAGAAGATGGCTTCGATACCTCGTGTATCAGCTTCTTCTTACGGCTGGTTCGCGACATCATGGGTGCCCAGGGGCGCTACGTAAAGTCACTCAACATCTACAAACAGGAATAGGAGTAGGGGATGGGCATCTGCCACCTGCCTTGCCTTCTGCCTTTATATCTCGATCCGTAACGTTTAGGGACAAAAAACCGGTCTACCCGTTACAGATCGAGACGAATGCTTGGGCGTTGCTGGTTTGTCTAAATCTGTAACGTTTAGGGGTCTGGAGAACGCCTAACTGTTACAGATCGAGATGTTTGGCACCTAGCTGGGGAAATGTCTCAACCTGTAACATCTACAGGCCAAAATTCGACCTAACTGTTACAGATCGAGACAAAGGTTGGCCGCGGTGCCGAACAATCTAAATCTGTAACAACTAGAGGCTCAAAGACTGTCTTCCTGTTACAGATCAAGACATTTGTCAGCGGAGGCAACGGTGACGATGGTCCATTTGTCTGACGTGGTGGTGATGAAAGTGTCTAATATCGTTTTCAAACACAAACATGCAACACGTAGCACCTTGGCGCGGAATAGGATGCTTGCCAGACTCACGGAGGTGGCTGAACAAGGCGTGCTGCTTGCGACGCACGATAATGCCGAGCTCATGTGGCTGCGGCGCCATGTGGGCACAGACGATATTGCGGAGCCCGAATCGCACCTATTCTGTTTTCAGCATGAATGGGATGCGTTGACGCCGCCGGAGCGGGCTCGGCGGACCATCAAGGGGCTTGCGGAGTTTCATCCCGATTGGGCGTTTTGGGGGTATGACGCCGCGCTGATATGGGGTCTGGAGGTGCCGAATGATCTGCTCGGGCCGCGTTACTTGGTCAAGACGGGTTGTTCGGTGGCGTTGAGTACGGGATATAGGCTGCTGCGTCCGCAGGCGTCGGGTGCGCTTGAGCGCGTCGACGGCGTGCGAGTGACGCCGTTTTGGCGCACGGTGGAGGATTGTCTGCTGCGTGCGCCGTTTTCATATGGTCTGGCGATTGCCGATTCTGCGCTGCGGGCGAAGGGCATATCGCGCGACGACCTCTGCGAACGGCTCCAGGCCGATTGCGAGGGCAGACACGGGTATCGCAGAGCTCAGGTGATTGCGTCGCATGCGGACGGGCTGTCCGAAAATGGTGGCGAGTCTCGGTTCCGAGCGTTCTTTATTGCATACGGTTTTCCGGTGCCAGAGTTGCAGGTGGAGTTTCGCGATCCGCTCGATTCGAGCCAGGTGTTTCGGGTCGATTATTTCTGGAGGCTCGAGGACGGGACGTGCGTGATTGGCGAGCTCGACGGAAAAGGAAAGTATACCCTGCAGGATGGTGGGGATCGGGAGTCAGTCGACCCGTTCGTAGCAGAGCGTCAGCGGGAGTCTCATCTGACAATGCTCGGGCACAAGGTGCTGAGGTTCACGTTTGATGAACTCAAGAACCCGGGGAAGCTGGCTGAAAAGATGAGGCTGGCGGGTATTTCGCAGCGGGCCGATTTGGCTGAGGGATGGAAGCGTCAGTGGTATGGGCGCTGAGGGATACGACTAACGCGGATGTGGTTGTTCCTGTCGAGTTTGTCTCGATCTGTAACAACAAGGGGCCGTTTGGCCTCGTAACTGTTACAGATCGAGACAGAAGGTTGCTGCCGCTAAAAGATCTAAATCTGTAACATCTAGAGGCCGAAAACCCGTCTACATGTTACAGATTTAGATGTTTGACGACAGGGCTGGAGAATATCTCGATCTGTAACATCTAACGGCCAAAATTCGACCCAAATGTTACAGATTGAGACAAAGGCTGGACGCGGTGCCGAAAGATCTCGATCTGTAACATCTGGCTGCTAAAACCTGGTCTACCTGTTACAAATCAAGACGTTTTGCTGGAACGGCTGGAGCATTGCCCTGCTGTCTCCGTTTGCCCTCACATCTCTCTCGTCCCTCCGCTAACCGATATGTTCGACTTTAGTTTGCTGCATTAGGTGATAATGGACAAATGTTCAAGTTAATCGTGAGGGAGGAGCTCGATATGGCGTCTGCCGATCGTTCCACGTTGTTTATCAATGCGACCGTCCTGGATGGTTCGGAGCATATGGAGCCGCAGCCCGACATGGCCGTGGCCGTTGAGCGCGGTGTCATCACGTGGATGGGGCCGAGCGCTGTTGCGCAGGCGCCTGCAGGTGCCGAGGTCCTCGACCTGGCCGGGGCGTATCTCATGCCGGGCCTCATCAATATGCATGTGCATCTGTGCGGCTCGGGCAAGCCGGTTTCGGCGGGCGATGCGGGCGCGCTGATGAAGAAGCTCGATAATCCCGTGGGGCGCGCTATCGTGCGCCATATTCTTAAGGGCAGCGCCCAACAGCAGCTGGCAAGCGGCGTGACCACGGTGCGCGGCGCGGGCGACCCGCTGTTTGCCGATCTGGCCGTGCGCGATGCTATCGACGCCGGCAAGTATCAGGGTCCGCGTTTGGTGGCGCCGGGAACGGGCGTCACGGTGCCGGGTGGCCACGGCGCGGGCTTGTTCGCCCAGGTGGCCAACAGTCCCTCCGAGGCGGCCGAACAGGTGCGCGACCTGTATGCGCGCGGTGCCGACGTCATTAAACTGTTCGTAACGGGCGGTGTGTTCGATGCGACCGAGGTAGGCGAGCCGGGCGTGCTGCGTATGCCGGTGGAGGTTGCCGCGGCGGCGTGCAAGGCGGCGCACGATATGGGCCTTCCGGTTATGGCTCATGTCGAGAGCACCGAGGGCGTGAAGGCCGCGCTCGAGGCCGGCGTCGATACGATCGAGCACGGCGCCCCGTTGACGCCCGAGATCCTGGAGCTGTACCGCGGCGCCGCGGGAACTCAGCTCGAGGGGCGTGCGCCGAGTGTGACCTGCACGATCAGCCCCGCGCTGCCGTTTGTGCTGCTCGATCCGGAGAAGACTCATTCGACTGACACGCAAAAGAAGAACGGCGATATCGTGTGCTCGGGCATTATCGAGAGCGCTCGTGCGGCGCTGGAAGCCGGTATCAAGGTAGGTTTGGGTACGGATTCGAGCTGCCCGTTCGTGACCCAGTACGACATGTGGCGCGAGGTGGCCTATTTTGCCAAGTACGTGGGCGTGAGCAATGCGTTTGCGCTGCATACGGCCACGCAGGTCAATGCTGAGCTGCTGGGGCTGGGCGGCGAGACCGGTGCGATCGAGTGCGGCAAGGCTGCCGATATCCTGGTGACGCGCGAGAACCCGCTCGATGACCTGTGCGCTCTGCGCGAGCCGATGCACGTGATGTGTCGTGGCGATCTGGTGCGCAAACTCAAGGTGAGGCGTATTCCCGAGGTGGACGCCGAGCTCGACACGATTATGGCCATGCCAGCCGAGGCACTTGCCGAGGAGCTTGCCCGCGACGGCGTGGCGTAGGCGTGACGGGGGCGGGTCCTTTGCCGCATTCAAAAAAGCCGAGGTCCCAGTGCGAGGCCTCGGCTTTTATTTTGTCCTGCGGTATGGCGGCTACGAGCGCGTCTCCATCTTGGCGTGGCACTTGGGGCAGGTGACGCGGATTTTGCCTTTGCCCTTGGGAACGGAGAGCATCTGGCCGCAGTTGGGGCACTTGAGGTATGCCGTGGTCTTGCGACCTTTCCACATCTTCTTGGCCGTGCGCTTGGCACGCTCAAAGTCTTCCTTACTGGTGCCGGCCGCGCGTGAGGTGCTGGCCGCTGCAGCGCCGCCACCCAAGCTGGCGACAAACTTGCCCAAGCCGGGGACCTTAGCCGAGCCGGCGACAAAGGCCTCGTTCTCCTTGCGACGTGCGTCGATGTTTTTGGACAGGCCGCGCAGTACGCCGATCACGATGACGGCGATGGCGATCCAACTGAGCCACTGGACGCGGGCCATCGATCCGATCATCGCGATGACGATGCCCGCAAAACCCATCACAATGGTGAGCTCGTCGGCGCCATTGCGGCCTTTCATAAAGTCATTCATGCAAATTGCCTTTCATTCGATATGCCGCACGCCTTTATACCCGATTTAGAGCAAGGGGGACAGGTTAATCTGCACCAATGTGGTGCAAACATACCTGTCCTCGGAACATCAAGACGGTGCAAAGTGGTCTGTCCCCAATGCGCCGATTACTTAGAGAGCTTGTCGACGACACGTTCGATCTCGGCGAGCTTCGCGGCTTTGAGGTCTTCGTCGCCCGATTCGATTGCCGAAGTCACGCAGCCCTCGATATGCGCCTTGAGCACGTCGGCGTTAATGCGCGCGAGGAGTGCCTGTGTGGCCATGAGCTGCGTGGAAATATCGACGCAGTAGCGGTCCTCCTCGACCATCCGCAGGATGCCGTCGATCTGGCCGCGCGCCGTCTTGAGCATACGGTTCACCGATTTGTGGTCTGCCATCATGGCGGGTCCTCGTTTCTGGTCGATGGGGTCGAATGCTTCTGGTAGCAGCTAGGCTGCGGTCACGGACAGGGCGTGGAACTTCTCGCCGGCGCTCTCGACGGCGGCAGCGAGCTGCTCAGCGGCCACGGTGTCGGCGCACTCCACCTGTACCGTCTGAGTCTCGTGATCGGCATCGGCGTCGGTCACGCCGGCAACGTTGAGCAGTGCCGTCTCGACAGTAGCGTCGCAGTGGCCACACATAAGGCCGGAAGTCTTAATTGTGTAACGCATGGGTATTCCTCTCTGTTATGTCGGCTTTCCCAGGCACCCGACCTTGACCTTCAAGCCGTCGCTCGCGTACCAAAGTACGCGTCGCTCCTCTTTCAGGTCAATCTCGGGCACCTGGAAAACCCGTTCTAAATGGACGTAATGGTGAGCCTATTTTGTCACTTTAGGCTTAAAGGATTTCAGGCGCAGCGCGTTGCTTACGACGCACACGCTCGACAGGCTCATGGCTGCGGCGCCAAACATCGGCGAGAGCTGCCAGCCGGTGAGGGGGAAGAACACGCCCGCAGCGAGCGGAATGCCGATGCCGTTGTAGAACAGCGCCCAGAACAGGTCCTGCTTGATGTTGCGGATCGTGGCGCGCGACAGCTCGATAGCGCGGGCGACGTCCATGAGGTCGCTGCGCATGAGTACCACATCTGCCCCTTCCTTGGCGATGTCGGCGCCGGTGCCGATAGCAAGGCCCACGTCGGAGCGCGCCAGGGCGGGGGAGTCGTTGATGCCGTCGCCCACCATGGCGACCTTGCCGCCCGCATCCTGCAGTTCGCGCACGTGGCGTTCCTTGTCGGCGGGAAGCACGTCGGCAATGACCTGTTTGCTGCTCAGTCCTACGCGGCGGGCGATTGCTTCGGCCGTGACGCGGTTGTCGCCGGTGAGCATGTGCACGTCGACGCCGAGCGAACGCATCGCAGCGATGGCCTCGGCGCTCGTCTCCTTGACCTCGTCAGCTACGGCAATGGTGCCGACAAGCTCGCCGTTCTTGGCAAAGAACAACGGTGTCTTGCCCTCGGCGGCAAATCGCTCGGCAAGACCGGCGGGCACCTCCGCGCCCAGCTCGTTCATCAGACGCACGTTGCCGGCTGCGATGATATTCTGCCCCTCGCGCGCCGTAACGCCTCGTCCAGGCACGGCGGCAAAGTCCTCGACCATGCGCGCCACGATTCCGCGCGCCTCGCACTCGGTCATAATCGCCTCGGCCAGCGGATGCTCGCTCGAGCGCTCCAGCGCGGCAGCGAGCTTCAGTAACGCCTTTTCACTCATGGCGGACGAGCCATCGGCGCGCGTGGCTACCACGATATCGGTCACGGCGGGTTTGCCGCGGGTGACCGTACCCGTCTTATCGAGCACCACGGTACCCACGCCGCGCAGGTTCTCCAGCGCCTCGGCGCTCTTAAACAGAATGCCCATCTCGGCACCCTTGCCGGTGCCTACCATAATGGCGACGGGCGTGGCTAGGCCGAGCGCGCAGGGACAACTGATCACCAGCACGGCCACGGCGGAGGTAAGTGCCTCGTTTATGCTGCCGGTCAGTGCCATCCACACCGCAAAGGTCACGGCCGAGATCACGAACACCACGGGCACGAACACGCCGGCGACCTTGTCGGCCATGCGGGCGATGGGCGCCTTGGTGGCGTTGGCGTCCTCGACGAGCTGGATGATCTTGGCGAGTGATGTCTCGGCACCAACCCGCGTGGCGCGGAAGGTAAACGAGCCGGTGCGGTTGACGGTGGCGGCGTTGACGGTGTCGCCGGCGGTCTTTTCCACGGGGATTGACTCGCCGGTGAGCGCACTCTCGTCCACGGCCGAGCTACCCTCGAGCACCACGCCGTCGACGGGGATTGACTCGCCGGGGTGCACGCGCAGGACCTGGCCGGGAAGGATGCTATCGACGTCGACGGTGGTTTCGCTGCCGTCGTCGGCAACGACGGTCGCGGTCTTGGGCGCCAGGTCGATGAGCGCCTCGATGGCGCCGCCGGTCTTGGACTTGCTGCGCGTCTCGAGATATTTGCCCACGGTGACGAGCGACAGGATGGTGCCGGCGCTCTCAAAGTACAGGTTGTCCATGCCCGTCATCATAGCCTCGTGGACCTGACCTGCGGCCAGCTGGTCGGCCATGATGAACATAGCGTAGAGCGACCAGGCGATCGACGCGGTGGCACCGACGGCGATGAGGGCGTCCATGGTGGGCGCGCCGTGCGCGAGCGATTTAAACCCGTTGATAAAGTACGCGTCGTTGACGTAGACGATGGGGATGAGCAGGACGAGCTCGGTGAGCGCCAGCGTCATGCTGTGGGTGTGGTCGGTGAAGACGCTGGGCAGCGGCCAGCCGAGCATGTGTCCCATGCCTATGTAGAACAGTGGGATGAGGAAGACGATCGAGACGATGAGGCGGGTGCGCATGGCAGAGGCGGCGGCCTCCAACTTTTTGGTGGGCGACTCCATATGGGCGGCGCCGGACCTGGCTTGCGCGCTGCCGTTTGAGCCGGCGGCACCGGTGCCCGTGCTGACGGGTGAGGCCGAGTAGCCCGCGCGGTCGACGGCGGTGCAGATATCGTCGGGGGAGACCTGCGCGGGGTCGTAGTCGACCATCATGGAACTGGCGAGTAGGTTGACCGCGACGCTTTGGACGCCGTCGAGCTTGCTCACGGCACGGTCCACGTGCGCCTGGCAGGCGGCGCATGTCATGCCGCCTACGTCGAACTTATCTTGAGCCATGGCTTCTCCTTTCTGTGGTTCGGTGTTGGAATTGTTAACCTCTCGATACTATACACCCATACCCCCTGGGGGTGTATGGCAAAAGTTGAAATGTATGACATTCCGATACGGGGGTCGACTGCCAAGTTAGCGCACCATCCTCGCCCTTCGTCTCAATCTGTAACATCTAGTTCCGTTTTTGCCGAGTAACTGTTACAGATTGAGACAAACAATTCGGCGGTTGCTTAACATCTCGATCTGTAACATCTGGCAGGGAAAATGACCTCTATCTGTTACAGATCGAGATGTTGTTTTGCGAGGTTTTGGTTTGTCTCGATTCGTAACGTGTAGACCTGGTTTTGCCTCGTAACTGTTACAGATTGAGACAATTGGCCCAGACCCACCCCGTCCGCCTCGTCATCTGTGGTTTACGTGGGGGCATACGGAGTACGGGTATACTAACCGGCGGCGAATCTGCTCCATCGCTTAGAGCTGCTGCGTCTGGACGGCGCGTGATATGGCTGCCAAAGCGATCGCCAGCGTGCTGAGCAACGTCCTCTCTGTGCGCACCCGTTTTTGTATGTACTAGCGCACTACCAAGCACGCCCGCGCGGCCGCATGCCGTGCCCCTTGCGCGTGCAGATAAGGAACAACAACATATGCGTAATTCTGTATCCGACGTCACCGACGCCGAGATCCTGGACGAGACCCGCGAGGCCATGGCCCAGGCTGCCTTCGATGCGGCCGACGAGGCCAGCGCCGCCGAGACCGTCGAGTCCGCTACCGAGAACCTGCCCGCCTTTGACGAGCTGGGTCTTTCGGACGAGATACTTCGTGCCATCGAGAACCTGGGTTACACGGCGCCGACGCCCGTGCAGGCCGGCTCGATCCCCGTGGTGCTCGAGGGCCGCGACCTGCTTGCCGCCGCTCAGACCGGCACCGGCAAGACGGCCGCCTTTTTGCTGCCGACCATGAACAACCTGGAGCACATCGCTCCTCCCAAACCTGTGCGCGAGCGCGGCGGCCGTAACCGTCGTCGCGGTGCTAAAAAGCCCGAGGGCAACGGCCGCGGCCCCGTGATGCTCGTCATCACCCCTACGCGCGAGCTCGCCCAGCAAATCGACGAGGTCGCGAGCAAGATCGCCGACGTCACCGGCCATGTTGCCGTGACCGTCGTGGGCGGCGTGAGCTACAAGCCGCAGACCGCTGCCCTCAAGTACGGCTGCGACATCCTGGTCGCAACGCCGGGCCGTCTGGTCGATCTGATCGAGCAGGGTGCCTGCCACCTGGACGAGGTCAAGGTGCTGGTGCTCGACGAAGCCGACCGCATGCTCGACATGGGCTTTTTGCCCGCCGTTCGCCGTATTGTGCGCGAGACGCCGGCCGAGCGCCAGACGCTGCTGTTCTCGGCGACCCTCGACGAGGAGGCCGTGGGCGAGATCACCGACCTAGTGAGCGACCCGGCCCGTGTGGAGATCGCGCCCGCCACATCGACCGCCGACACCGTCGACCAGTTTGTGTTCCCGGTGTCCATCGAGGCCAAGAACAACCTGCTGCCCGAGTTCCTCAAAAAGGAAGGCCCGGAGCGCACCATCGTCTTTATGCGCACCAAGCACCGTGCCGACAGCTGCTGCCGTCGTCTGGAGCGCAAGGGCATCAAGGCTGCCGCGATTCATGGCAACCGCAGCCAGGCCCAGCGCGAGCGCGCGCTTTCGGCCTTCCGCGACGGCACCGTCGACGTGCTGGTGGCAACCGACGTGCTCGCCCGCGGCATCGACATCAGCGACGTGCGCTACGTCGTGAACTTTGACGTGCCGGCCGAGCCGACCGACTACATCCACCGTATTGGCCGTACGGGCCGCGCCGGCGAGCTGGGCTGGGCCATCACGTTTGTGACCGAGCAGGACGTGGATGAGTTCTACGAGATCGAGAAGCTCATGGACAAGACGGCCGACATCTACGAGGCCGGCGACTTGCACGTGGGCCCCAATCCGCCCGCGGTTGATCCCGAGCGCGACCCTGCGGCCTTTAAGGTGAAGAAGAAGACCAAGCGCGGTAAGTCCAAGAGCAAGAAGAAGCTTGAGCAGGCGCGTCGCGACGGCAAGCGCAACGGCGACGATTACGGCGATGTGGCCGGTCGTTCCAACCGTGGTCGCGATGAGCGTCGCGGCGACAGCGAGCGCCCGAGCCGTCCCAAGCGCGGCGGCAAGACCCGCGTGCGCGAGGGCGTTCAGGCTCGCGTGGACGAGGCCGTGGAGAGCGTGGCCCGCGAGGTGGCTGCCGAGGAGCGTGCCGGTGCTGGTGCCGTCGAGCCGGCCCCGCGCGGCAACCGTGCCGAGCGCCGTGCCAAGCAGTTCCAGGGCGAGGCACATCGCCGTCGCCGCGAGGACGAGGACCGCGGCGGTCGTCGCCGTGTTGAGCGCGAGGACGAGGGCCGTGGCTCGCGCGGCGGCAAGCGCGGCGCGGGCGACCGCCGTCGTTCCGGTCGTGATGACGAGCGCGGTGGCCGCGGCGGCGAGTCCCGTGGCGGCAAGCGCTTTGAAGAGCGCGGTGGCCGCGGCGGTGAGCGTCGCGAGGATGCTCGCGGAAATGGCGGCCGCAGTGGCGCCGGCCGTTCTGGCGAGTCGCGCGATCGTCGCGACCCGCGTGCCAGCCGCGATCGTCGCGATGACTGGCGCAACTACGACGATACCCGCGAAGAGCGTCGCGGCGGCCACCGTGGCGGTCGCGGCGGCAACCAGGCCGGCTCCCGTGGTGGCCGTGCCGGCGGTCGCGATAACCGTGGCAGCTATGGCAACAGCCGTGGCGGCAAGCGCGGCGGCAGCTCCCGTCGCCCCGGTGACGGCGGCGGCAAGCGCAAGTAACATACGCGTCGCGCGGTAAGGCGACACGAGTTTGGGCCTCGAGCAGACTATGCTCGGGGCCCTTTTTAGTGGGCTCAGTATTAGGTGGGGCCAGTCTTCTTCGTGGAAACGCGCGGAGACGGTCGTGGCAAGAGATACGGGCTATCGACCTAGTTGGAGATTCGCGTATGCGGGGGGCCGACATCAACGCAGGGCATGAGGTTTTCTGCTGACGCGCGGCGGCTGCGGTGCCCGGGCGGACACGCCGGGGATTTCGCCCGCTGCCTGGCGCCCTTGCCGCCATCCGGCTTTCGCGCTCGCATTCTTTTGGATGCGGGCGTGTTTTTCGTGGCGCGCACGGGTCCCCCGGGGCGCGCCGTGCATTTTCGGGAGTTTTCAGCAAGCCGGGGTGACTGCATACGCGCCGGAATCGTCTTTTTGAGCCAGCGGGATCCTTCGGCAGGCGATTTGGGTTGGCTGACGGCGTCCGGCGCGGCGATAACGCGCGTTTCGCGTCGCGCCGTGCCCCAAAACGACGCCAATCGCGCGGCGTCCACGATTTGCGGCACCGCCTGCGGGGGCCGCGATGCTGAAAACTCCGGTTTTTGCACGGTACAAGCGGGGGTACGTTGGGACGAGAAGGGGTGCCCCCGTCTTTTTATGCATGGCATAAGCGAAATTATGCAAGACAATAGGGCGCCATGCGCCGGATACCCAGCCTGGGCGCGCCATACGCCGACGTTCGCCGCGTCCCTTCCGCGCCGTGCGCGAATCAAAAGGCGAGGGCAGTTATGGGCGTGCGGGCGGCCTTGCTGCGCCGGTTGGTGCCGGGGGTCGATGTGAATGTTCGTGCGGCCGAGCTCTCGGGCGGGCAGCGCCGTCGTGTCGAGATCGCCCGAGTCCTGCTGTGCCCAGGCGACGCGGTGATTCTGGACGAGCCCTTTACCGGTCTAGATACCGCTGCGCGCGACGCATGCGCCAAGGTCGTGCTCGACTTGCTCGACGGCCGCATGTTGTTGCTTGCCACGCACGATGTCGCCGACGCTTAGTCCCTCGATATCTCGGACATCATCACGCTCTAAATACTAACCCAGCAACAAATTAATCCGTCTTTTCTCCGTCCCCATGGGACCGGGTGTGGTATTCTATCTGCTGGGTATAACTTAGGAATACCAAGTAATACCAACGCCGCAGAAACAAACTCCAGATGCGGGCCAATCGGGTTGCCTTCACAGCCCGTCGCCCAGCCGCGTGGCCCGCATCTATCCGCACCACCGTCGTTTCAAAAAGGAAGCGCCATGGCAGAACACATGACCCCGGTTGTCGCGAAGGTCTTGCCCGAGGAAAAGGCGGCCTTCGCGGCGGCGACCCAGCTCGTGGGCACCACGCCGTCCAACGCCATCCGCATGTTTATCGCCGCGTTCAATCGCTGCGGCACCTTCCCGTTCGACATCTCGCCCAACGGGGCTTTTGGCACTGCACCCGATTCTCATCAACAATGACTGTCCCAAACTGCCGGTACTTGGGGACGTTTCTTGTCTGCCGGCAGTTAAGGAACGTCCCCAAGTACCGGGTTTTGAGGAGGCTGGCATGCTCAATGCGATAGCGTGGGCGCTCGCCTGTTTTGGCGTTGTCGCTGCCGATATAGCCCTGAGCGTGGTTCTGTTTTCTGTTCTCGATTCCGTGTCGGTGCTGACGGGCTATCCGATCGACAATCTCGATATTCAATGGTTCCAAGCCGCCGCTCAGACGGCGTCGTTTTTGATGGCGCTGCTGTGGTGGCGTTATCTGTGGCCGCGCTCGTTTATGGCGCGTTCGCAAAGCGAGCATCCGCTCGGCGGGGGAGCGCGTGGGGCGTGGAAACGCATCGCCTGCGTTATCGTGATCGGTCTTGCCCTGCAGGTGGTCGTTAGCTACGTGACCGACGCCGTGCTGTCGCTGTTGCCCGATGCCGCGGCCGACTACAGCGAGCTTGTCGAGGAAACGGGCATGGGCGATACCAGTCCTCTTGCCGTCCTGACCACGGTGCTCGGCGCGCCGTTTTGCGAAGAGCTCCTGGTGCGCGGTGTTATCTTTGAGTTTTCTCTGCGTGCGTTTAATCCCCAGTGCCGTCCGCTCTGGAAGCGCCGGCGTCGTGCGAGTGCGCAAGACGGCGCCATAGTGCCCTGGGCGGCCCCAAGCACGTGGGGTGTCGCCGCGGCGATTGTGCTGCAGGCGGCAATCTTCGGTTTTATGCATATGAATTGGGTGCAGGGTTGCTACGCGGGTGCCGCCGGCCTCATCTTTGGTTGGGTGCTCGTGACGACCGGAAAGCTCCGCTACACGATCCTGCTGCACTTTGCCTTTAATGCCGGGTCGTATCTCATGGGCATGCTGTGGTTTGTGAACACTCCGGTCGACGTGGCAATTACGGTCGCTATCGCCGGCGTCATCCTCGTTGAGGCAATGCGCTCGTTGCGCCACGCGTGTGGGATGGACGCAGCGAGCGCACTGCTGCCTTAGTTGCGGCGACCGCCTCCGTTGGCACCCTGACGCCCCTGAGCCGCACGGTTGCGCCCGGCGGTGTTCTGCGCGCGCGACATGCCGCTGTGCCCTTTGCTGCCCTTGGGCCCCTTGGCTCCAGCGCCGCAAGCGCCACCGTGGCCCTTGCCGCCCTTCTTACCGGTGCCATGTCCACCGCCGGCAGATGTCTCGCCCGGGCGTGGCGGCACGGGGCGGATCAGGCAATGCTTGGTGTAGCCGATCAGGTCGCGACGGCCGGCTTTCTCTAGTGCCTCGCGCACGAGCTTGTAGTTCTCGGGCTTGCGATACTGGATGAGCGCGCGTTGCATGGCCTTCTCGTGCGGGTCGCGCGCCACATAGATCGGCTCCATGGTGCGCGGGTCCACGCCGGTGTAGTACATGCACGTCGACATGGTGGACGGCGTGGGGTAGAAGTCCTGCACCTGCTCGGGCATGTAGCCCATGTCTCGCACGGCCTCGGCAAGGTCCACGGCTTCCTTCATCGTCGATCCGGGATGGCTCGAGATCAGATACGGCACCACGTACTGCTTGAGTCCGTACTCGCGGTTCAAGCGTTCAAATTTACGGCAGAATGCGTCGTAGACGGCTCGGCTCGGTTTGCCCATCACGGACAGCACCGCGTCGCTCACGTGCTCGGGTGCTACGCGCAGCTGGCCCGAGACGTGGTGCTCCAGCAGCTCGCGCAAAAACTCGTCCGAGGCATCGGCCATGGTGTAGTCGAAGCGGATGCCGCTGCGGACAAAGACCTTCTTGACGCCCGGCAGCTGGCGCAGGTCGCGCAGCAGCTGGGTATAGCCGCTCTCGTCGACCACCATGTTCTTGCACACGCTCGGCCACAGGCATCGCTTGTTCTTGCATACGCCGTGCTTGAGCTGCTTGTCGCAGGCGGGACGGCTAAAGTTGGCCGTCGGCCCGCCCACGTCGTTGATATAGCCCTTAAACTCGGGATCGCGCGTGAGCAGCTCGGCCTCGCGCATGATCGAGTCGTGGCTGCGCATCTGCAGCACGCGACCCTGGTGGAAGGTGAGCGCGCAAAACGAGCACTCGCCAAAACAGCCGCGGTTGGAGCTGATCGAAAACTTGATCTCGGCAAAGGCCGGCACGCCGCCCGCTGCGTCGTAATCGGGATGCCAATCGCGTGCGTAGGGGAGCTCGGCCACCTCGTCCATCTCGTCGGTGGTGAGCGTCGCCGACGGCGGGTTCTGCACCACATAGACGCTGTTGGGGTAGGGCTCTACCAGGCGATGTCCGGTGATGGGGTCCATATTCTGCTGCTGCACGTTAAAGCTGCGCGCGTAGTTGAGCTTGTCGGCGGTAAGGTCGTCCCAACTGGGCAGCAGGTCGTAGTCGTAGACCTCGTCGAGCGAACCCGTGCGGTAGACGGTGCCATTGATATAGGTAATCTGATCGACGGGCAGTCCCGCGTCGAGCGCGTCGGCGATCTCGACAATCGCGTGCTCGCCCATGCCGTAGATGAGGATGTCGGCACCCGAGTCGAGCAGTACCGAGCGCTTGAGCTTGTCCTGCCAGTAGTCGTAGTGGGCCAAGCGACGCAGGCTTGCCTCGATGCCGCCGATGATGATGGGGGCGTCCTTGAATGTCTGGCGGATGAGGTTGCCGTAGACCGTGACGGCACGGTTGGGGCGGTGTCCCTCCTCGCCACCGGGGGTATAGGCGTCGGCGTGGCGGCGATGCTTGGTCACCGAATAGTGGTTGACCATGGAGTCCATGTTGCCGGCGCTGACGAGAAAGCCCAGGCGCGGCTCGCCGAGCACGGTAATGCTGGCGGGGTCGGTCCAGTCGGGTTGGCAGATGATGCCCACCTTGTAGCCGTGCGCGTCGAGGACGCGGCTGATGATGGCCATGCCAAAGCTGGGATGGTCCACGTAAGCGTCGCCGCAGATGTAGACAAAGTCGCACTGGTCCCAGCCGCGCGCATCCATGTCGGCGCGGCTGACGGGGAGGAACTTATCGCGGCCCGGGCGCCAGGGGCGGACAGGCGCTGCCGGGGCATGCGCGGGGCGCGAGCCCTGGGCTTTGCTTCCACGCTTTTGCTGCTGGCCGCGTTGGGCATGCTTGCCGTGCTGGTTGTGCTGAGCGTCCTGGGGCTTTTTTGCCACGATTCCTCCCGGTGTTTGTATGCTGCACGTAATTGTAACCAGTCTTTTTGGGACGGGGCTAAAAAGACTGGTGGAGTACACGAGGTGTCGGGTGTCAATGCCGCGCCCGCCGTTTGTTTCCAGACGGTGTATCTGCGCGTTGGGGAGTCCGTCTCGCGGGCGCGCCATGTTGTCAATGGGTTACAGTATGAACGGCGGCTATGTTTCCGCCAACGCACGAGAGGGTCGTCAACAAGGAGGGCGCACGACGATGCAGCGTGCCAAACAGATATCGGAGTCTATTGAGCTGGGCATCATCTTGGCGCTCGCCGGTGGCTTTATGGACGTTTATTCGTACATTGGGCGCGACCATGTTTTCGCCAACGCGCAGACGGGCAACATCTTGCTGGTGGGCGTGAGCATCTCGGAGGGCAATTGGGCGCTCGCGGGGCGCTATTTCTTTCCTGTGGTGTCGTTTGCCGTGGGCATTATGCTTGCCGACCTGGTACACGAACGGTTTGGCAGCGTGATTCACTGGCGCCAGGTGACGGTGTTCTTTGAAGCCGTCATCTTGCTGGGCGTGAGCTTTATCCCCGGTGGCGGCTACAACTTGCTCGCCAACTGCCTCATCTCGTTTGCCTGTGGTATGCAGGTCGAGAGCTTCCGCAAGATCCACGGTCACGGCATTGCCACGACCATGTGCATCGGTAACCTGCGCAATGCGCTGCAAAACGTGGACGACTACATCATCACCCACAAGCGCGGCTTTTTGGAAAACGGCCTGCTGTACTTTGGCGTGATCTTTACCTTTGTGTTTGGCGCTGTGCTGGGAAACTGGTGTATTGAGCGCATGGGGCTGCACGCTATTGCGGTGGCGAGCGTGCTGCTGTTCGTGGCGTTTGCCATCATGTTTATCGACCGCGAGCGCGACCTGCGTTTTCGCTGGAAGCGCGCCTGCGAAGATTGGAAAGAGGCCTGCCAAAAATAGCGGCAGGGTGTGGCAAGGGGCTGACCCCTTGCCACACTGATCAATAATGGGGAGGGGACGGTCATCTCGGCCGCCCCTTTTTGTTTAGTGGTCAGGCGGTGACGATACCAGTTGTTGAAACGCTTTAAATAATCTGACATTCTCACGCGTTTTTCGCTTCAAAAGCGTTAGGATGGGAGCCATAGCGTGGGGCGTAATGGGTGCCCCGCACACGATGGGAGGCTATCAATGGCTAATCGTTTCGTTCTCAACACCATTTCTTATCATGGTTCCGGCGCCATCAAGGAGATCCCCGGCGAGCTCCAGCGTCGCGGCTACAAGAAGATTTTCGTCTGCTCCGACCCCGATCTGGTCAAGTTTGGCGTTACCGCTAAGGTGACCGACGAGCTCGATGCCGCCGGCATCGCTTGGAGCCTCTACTCCGAGATCAAGCCCAACCCCACTATTCAGAACGTCAAGGACGGCGTCGAGGCCTTCAAGGCCGCCGAGGCTGATGCTATCGTGACCGTCGGTGGCGGCTCCTCTATGGACACTGCCAAGGCCATCGGCATCATCATCAACAACCCCGAGTTCGCCGATGTCCGCAGCCTCGAGGGCGTTGCTCCCACTAAGAACCACGCCGTGTTCACCATCGCCGTGCCGACGACCGCCGGTACCGCTGCTGAGGTGACCATCAACTACGTCATCACCGACCCCGAGAAGGTCCGCAAGTTCGTGTGCGTCGACACCAACGATGCCCCCGAGGTCGCCGTCGTCGACCCCGACATGATGGCTTCCATGCCCGCCGGCCTGACCGCTTCCACCGGCATGGACGCTCTGACCCACGCCATCGAGGGCTACACCACCAAGGGCGCTTGGGAGCTCTCCGACATGTTCCACTTTGAGGCCATCAAGCTGATCAGCGAGAACCTGCGCGACTCCGTTGCCGAGGCCAAGTCCGGCCAGCCCGGCTCCGGCCGCGAGGGCATGGCTCTTGGTCAGTATGTCGCCGGCATGGGCTTCTCTAACGTTGGCCTGGGCATCGATCACGCCATGGCTCACACCCTGTCCGCTCACTACGACACCCCGCACGGCGTCGCTTGCGCCATGCTGCTGCCGATTGCCATGGAGTTCAACAAGCCGGTTTGCGCCGAGCGCCTGGCCAAGGTCGCCGTCGCCATGGGCGTTGACACCACGGGCATGAGCACCGATGAGGCTGCCGACGCCGCTATCGCCGCCGTTAAGCAGCTCTCCGCTGACGTGAACATCCCGCACGTCTGCGAGGCCATGAAGGCTGACGAGATCGAGGTCCTGGCCAAGGACGCCATGGCCGATGCCTGCTTCCCGGGCAACCCGCGCGAGGCGACGCTCGACGACGTCATCGAGCTCTTCAAGAAGATCTGCCCGGCTGCCTAACATGGTTCGGCGGGCCCCCGCCCGTTAGCCCCACAATCGTCCTCGGACATGTCGGAGGCCCCGCTGCGCACTACGTGCGGCGGGGCCTCCTTCTGTCCTGCGGAAAGATTGTGGGGCTAACGGGCGGGGCCCGCCGGCTCGTTATCGTGGTGGGCGCCGCTCTGAGAAGCCCGATGGGTTGTCTCGCTAGGTAAAAAGATGGCTCGCGGTGGTATCGTTGCTGTGGGTTTAATTCGATATGAAAGGGTGACTTCGGTGTCCAAGATGGATTCTACGCTCTCCTATATTACTGACCAGTTGAAGGCGCTTACCTCGATTGCTTCGCCTACGGGCTATACCCGTGCGGCGACTGATTATCTAATGGAAACGTTGCGCGATATGGGCTTTGGCCCCGAGCGTTCCAATAAGGGCAACGTGCTGGTTGAGCTTGGCGGCGAGGGCGAGCCGCTTGTGTTGGCGAGCCATGTCGATACCCTGGGCGCCATGGTGCGCTCCATTAAGGACAATGGTCGCCTGCGTCCCACGACGCTCGGCGGGCATCAGTGGTCTACGGCCGATGGCGAGAACTGCACCGTCTACACGCGCGATGGCAATGTGTACACGGGTGTGGTCCTCAATACCGAGCCTTCGGCGCACGTGGCCGACGAGCCGGTCAAGACCATCGAGAAGAACATGGAAATCCTGCTCGATGAGAATGTCGACAGCAAGGATGACGTGCTTGAGCTGGGCATTCAGACGGGCGACATCATCGCTATGGATCCGCGCACCACGGTGACGGAGAGCGGCTATATTAAGAGCCGCTTCTTGGACGACAAGCTGTCGGCCTCCATTTTGCTGGGCTTGGCGCGTGCCGTCGCCGCTGGCGAGGTGACGCTTTCGCGCAAGGTTTCACTGCTCTTTACGGTGTACGAGGAGGTCGGCCACGGTGGTGCCTTTGTGCCGGCCGACACGCGCGAGATGATCAGCGTGGACATGGGCTGCGTGGGTGACGATCTGGGCTGCACCGAGCGCATGGTGTCGATCTGCGCCAAGGATTCGGGTGGCCCCTACAACTACGATCTGGTGACCGCGCTGTCCAATATCGCGCGCGAGCTCGAGCTCGATTACGCCATCGACGTGTACCCGCATTACGGCTCAGACGTTGAGGCCACGCTTTCTGCCGGCTACGACATCCGTCACGGCCTGATCGGCCCTGGCGTGTACGCGAGCCACAACTACGAGCGCAGCCACATCGACGGCGTGCGCAATACCTACGAGCTGGTTCGCGCCTACGTTCAGCGCTAGGGGAGCAGCTTGCGACTCGGCTGACCAATCGCTAAAGCCCGATTTCTCGGGCTTTTTTTCGCTTTTGGTCGTTTAGTATTATGATATATGTAATCTATTAACTAAACGTATAAATTACTTAACGAGGTGATGCGGTGTATGGATACGTCTGAGTACTTGTCTATGGGTGATGCTGCCCGCCTGCTGGGCGTTACGAAAGCCCGCATATCTCAACTTGCCGCATCGGGAACGCTCGCGTGCGATATTGTGGGCGGACGGAAGATGGTCGAGTACAATTCCGCGGTCGCTTATCAAAAGGTCCGCAAACGTGGACGCCGTCCTGCGGCCGATGTGGGGCGCAAGTTTACGCTGATGTCGGCCGACCATGAGGTCGCGCATCTCTCATTTGATCCGTCGCGCGAATTTCCCTTCGAAATCGCGGAGGTCCTCGATGCACAACGAATGCCGTTTGGCACGTGCTCGAGCTCTTCTCCTACGGTGAATAAACGGGAGTTCAACGTGTGGTGGAGCCATCGGTCGGTGCCCGATGTTCGCCCCGGACTCGTCTCGCGCTATCGTGAACTGGGAATTGCCAGTGGCATCGAGGTCCCGGTTCAGTGCCTGGGCCTCTCGCTTTCGGATTGCTATTGGCTGCGGCCGGCAGAATGCGACGGGCTCAAATGGCGAAACCTCAATTACTTCGAGAATGATTTTGAGCGATCGGCGCCCGAGGGACGTTCGGGTTGGCTGGAGGGCATCGGTCTTAATAATCCCGACAACACATCCGAGGGCGAGCTTCCTAAATCGTGGATGATTCGCAATGCTGTTCGCGTTCTGGTCAAGGGGTGCGGCATGGACGATCAGCGTCCCTTTAACGAGGCGGTTGCAACGGCTCTACATCGTCGCTTGTTGTCGGAGGGCGAGTTTGTTCCTTATACGGTTGAGCGGATGTTCGATGGCCCTGTGTGTCTGTGCGACGACTTTCTTGACGGCCGCGAGGAATACGTTCCGGCTGTTTACGTCAAGGGCGCACTTGGTAGCCAGCGGGGAAACTCGACATACGACCGGTACTGCCGCTTCCTTGGTAAGCATGGAGCAGACGAGGCTGCCGTGAGAAGGTCTATGTCGCAGATGATTGTCTGCGATGCCCTTTTGGCCAACAGCGATCGCCATTGGCGAAACTTCGGCATCATCCGCAATGTCGACACCCTGGAGATAAGGCCTGCTCCGCTGTTCGATAGCGGCAACTGCCTATGGTACAACGTACCAACTGCCGTGCTCGCAGCTGGGGAGTTTGGGTTTTCTGCTAAGCCGTTTGGGCCCGACCCTTCCGTCCAGCTGGCGCTTGCGGACTCACTCGATTGGTTCGATTCATCGCGGCTCAACGGATTTGTTGATGAGGCGATCGAGATTCTTTCGCAGAGCGAATGGGCCACAGCGGAGGGCCGGCTCGAGTCCATTTGCCGCGGCCTCGAGCGTCGCGTTATCGAGGTGAATGCTGCTGTTGAGGTGCTTCGACACGTGCGGCGATAATCCTGCGGCTACCTGATGGCGGCAGTTACCGTGCCGCCGCCCAGGACGACGTCGCCGCGATAGATAACGACGGCCTGGCCGGGGGCGATGGCTCGCTGCGGCTCGTCAAAGGTCAGAAGCATCTGTCCGTCGGCGCCGCGTGTAAGGGTCGCTGCCTGGTCCTTTTGACGGTAGCGGTACTTGGTGCCCACGCGAATGTCGCCGGGCGTGAGCTCTGCCTCCATGCGGTCGGCAGGGGCGCTCCAGATCCAGTCGTTGGCCGTGAGTGCTGTCGCCGTCAGGTCCTCAGCCTCGCCCAGATGCACAATGTTGTTGGCGGCATCGACGCCCGTTACATACACGGGGCGCGCCATCGCGACGCCCAGGCCCTTGCGCTGGCCGACGGTATAGCGCAGTGCGCCGTTGTGGCGTCCGACCACGCTGCCGTCGCGCCATACAATATCGCCCGGCTCGGCGGCATGCCCGCAGCGGCGCTCGATATAGCCCGCGTAGTCGCCGTCCGCGATAAAACAGATATCCTCGCTCTCGGCCTTCTTGGCGTTGATGAAGCCTTGCTCGGCGGCAATGCGGCGCACGTCGCGCTCTTTGTCCAACCCTGCCAGCGGAAAGATTGTGCGTGCCAGGCGCTCTTGCGTGAGCGAATACAAAAAGTAACTCTGGTCCTTCTTGGAGTCTTCGCCGCGGTGCAGCTTCCAGGTGCCATCGGGCGCTTGGCTCGTTTTGGCGTAGTGACCCGTGGCAATGTAGTCGCAGCCCATATCGAGCGCCGCGTCGAGCAGCGCGCCAAACTTAATATGGCGGTTGCAGATGATGCACGGGTTGGGCGTCAGCCCCTCCTGGTAGGCGGTCACGAAGCGCTCGATAACGTTGCGGTCGAAGGCCTGCTGCAGGTCGAGCACATGGTGAGGTATCCCCAGGCGATCGGCGACGGCCTTTGCATCGGCGATGTCGCGGTCGACCTTGCTCATGCCCGTGACGGGATCGGGCGCAGGGCAGGTGAGGCGCATAGTGGCACCGACGCATTCGTAGCCTTGGCACTTGAGCAGATAGGCAGTCACGCTGGAATCGACGCCGCCGCTCATGGCGACGAGCACGCGCTTGTTGTGCATGGGGAGGTTCTCCTTGGTGGCATGTGGCCAAAAAAGAAAAGCGGCGCGGGAGGCTGGTTCCGCGCCGCAGACATTGTAGCAAGTTCGGACGTCTCGTGGGACACCCTGACGGGATGGGCTCAGACCGCCGGGAGAGAGGAGGCAGGTTCGTCCCTGAGCTCAACCTATGGGAAAAAAGGCTCTAGTCCTGGAACAGTGCCGTGGACAGATAGCGCTCACCGGTATCGGCGAGCAGTGCCACGATGGTCTTGCCCTCGTTCTCGGGGCGCTTGGCTAGCTGCAGCGCGGCCCACACGGCGGCACCGGACGAAATGCCCACGAGCACGCCCTCCTTGTGGCCCACGGCGCGGCCGGTGGCAAAGGCGTCGTCGTTCTCGACGGGGATGATCTCGTCATAGACCTGGGTGTCGAGGACGTCGGGCACAAAGCCGGCACCGATGCCCTGGATCTTGTGCGGACCGGCCTGGCCCTTGGAGAGTACCGGGGAGGTGGCGGGCTCGACGGCGACAACCTGAATCTCGGGGTTCTGCTCCTTGAGGAACTCGCCCACACCGGTCACGGTGCCGCCGGTGCCAACGCCGGCGACGAAGATGTCGACCTTGCCGTCGGTGTCGTCCCAGATCTCGGGGCCGGTCGTGGCCTTATGGATGGCGGGGTTGGCGGGGTTCACGAACTGGCCGGCGATGATGCTGTTGGGGGTCTCCTTCTGCAGCTCCTCGGCCCTGGCGATGGCGCCCTTCATGCCCTTGGAGCCGTCGGTGAGCACGAGCTGTGCGCCGTATGCCTGCATAAGCTTGCGGCGCTCGACGGACATGGTTTCGGGCATGGTGATGATCACCTTGTAGCCGCGAGCCGCCGCCACCGAGGCGATGCCGACGCCGGTGTTGCCGCTCGTGGGCTCGATGATGGTATAGTCGCCGCCGCGCACGAGCTTGCCGGCCTTCTCGGCCTCGTCAATCATGTTCTTGGCGACGCGGTCTTTGACGGACCCGGCGGGGTTGAAGTATTCCAATTTGACGAGCACGCGGGCCTTGAGGTCCTCATCGGCCTCAAAGTGAGTGAGCTCCAAAAGCGGGGTGTGGCCGATAAGCTGATCGATGGACGTATAAACCTTGCTCATGGTGAACCTCCAAGTGTTCAAACGACTGGATACCGTGTGGTTTTACGGTGGCCTAGTAGCTAAACCCATAAACCTTATAGGTTGTTTGTTTAGCTGTTGGCAAGCATAGTAGACACTAAAGCCTAGTAATGCAATAGGAAATATGAGATTATTACGAGCCGATTAACAACCTTGACTGGAATGGGTATTTTCAAAGCCAATTTTTCGGCTAGAATTTCAACGGATTAAAAGACCGAAAGGCAGCACTATATATGTTGGTTTCTACTAAGGGCAGGTACGCCCTGCGCGTTATGGTCGACCTGGCCGAGCACCAGGCGGCCGGTCGCATCCCGCTCAAAGAGATCGCGGCGCGACAGGGGATTTCCGAGAAATATCTCGAGAACATCTTGGCTACGCTCGTGCGCGCCAACATGCTTTCGGGCATGCGCGGCAAGGGCGGCGGCTACGTGCTCACGCGCCCGCCCGAGCAGTACACGGTGGGAGAGATCTTGCGCCTGACCGAGGGCAGCCTGGCGCCGGTCGCCTGCCTGGATGGCGACTGCAAGGGCTGCTCGCGATCTGATGAGTGCCCCACGCTCGACGTGTGGAAGAACCTGGACAAGCTCATCAACGACTACCTCGACGGTGTGACGCTCGATGCGCTCGTCGCCCCCAACGGGGGCTACGACTACGTCATCTAGCCCCACCAGCCATTTGGGGACGGGGTAGAAATGGTAGATTCTTTTGTCCTCTGAGGCTTGACAAAGGCGAAGGCCGTCCATCGTTGCGATGGACGGCCTTCGTTTTGGCGTGTTGTGGCGGTCCGTATCCGGTTGCTTTAGTTCCTGGCGATGCTGTCGAAGATGCTTCGAGCGATGGACACCAAAATGCTACCCATAAAGGCCGACCCAAAGCCGGCAATGGAGATGCCCGCGCCCAGCAGATTTACCGATAGGTAGCTGGCAAGCTCGAGCATAAAGCTGTTGACTACAAGCTGAAAAATACCCAGCGTGATAATGGTGAGCGGCAGCGAGATGACCGTCAGGAGCGGCTTGACGAGCGAGTCGACGATGTTGAGGAACAGTCCCACAAAGGCAAAGCAGACCCAGGCGTCGGCCATGCCGAAGGGCTGAATGCCGGGGACGAGGAACGTGGCGATCGCGATAGCGATTGAGGTCAAAAGCCAGTTGAGCAAGAAGCGCATGGTGGGTTCCTTTCCGGTGCGCGTGACGTGTTGGTGGCGCGTAAGCTCGTTTGCCGCGGCGAATCGGATGGTTGCCTTGGCGTGCGCCTCTGCGTTGGGCGCCCATTGTCTCAGATATTCGTGGAGCTTGCGTGCGCATTCGGTTTCAAAACGGTGTTCGTCCTAAAAAACGCGCCGCTGACAGAGAGTCTTGTCACTTTAGTTTGGTGGTGTGCTAAACTACTACGGGCAAAAGCCACATGCGTTGCCCTATTGCATAGAATGGGCGAACGATGCCCGGTGCCAGTATCAACTTCGATGCCTTTTGGCGGGTTTGGCGGTGATCGATGAATATCGAGAACATGTTTGACAAGCCTGATGTCAAGCAGCTAGTCCACGCATTTAGTCTTTTGGACGACGAGAAAGATATCCAAGCGTTTTTGACCGATATCTGCACACCGCGCGAGATTTGCGATCTATCGCAGCGTCTGCAGGTCGCGCGCTACCTGGATGAGGGCGAGCCCTATGTCGAGGTTCAGGTCCGTACCGGCGCTTCGTCCACCACGGTGAGCCGTGTATCCAAGGCGCTCAACGGCGAGTACGGTGGCTACCGCAAGATCCTCATTAAGCTGGAGGATGGCGAATAGGCCGCGGCAAAACGAATTGTGAAAAACCGCTCCTCCGGGGGCGGTTTTTATATGCCCGCAATCGGCTGGTGCGCCGGGATCAGGTTGCTTTGCACCAAAACATGAAGCTGCGGTGGCAATGTGTCCGCTTGGGCGGGTAGGATGGATACATTGATTATTGCGAACAGTTTGAGTGGAGGGCCATGCCTGTTCGAATCTATACCACTAATGCCGGCACGGATTTGAGCGATGCCGAGTCGGCGCTGCTTGCCGACCTTATTGCCCGCCACGGGCGTGCCGTGCTGCTGGCGCCAACGTTTGCCGAGCTCGACCTGTGCCGTCATGATGCGGCGGAAGCCGGCGTTTCGCTGGGCATCGATTACAAGACGCCCGCGTCGTGGCTTCGCTCGCTTTGGGAGCTTTTGGGCGACGGGCGCGGTTTCGTCGACAACCTGCAGCGCCAGATGCTGTTTTCGGACATGGTCACGCGTCTCGATGATGTCGACCTGCAGCCGCTTTCGCGCAGCCAGGGCACGGTGCGCATGCTTGCGCGCATGGCCCGCGATGTGCTGCCAGGTGTGGCGGGGACAGCTGCCGAGCGATGCCGCGGCAACAATTGCCGGCCTGTGCCAAAAAGCGATGCCGAGACTCGTGTGTTCGAGCTTTTGCGTGCCTACGCGGGCGGTTTGGACCGTCGAGATATGGTCGAGCCCTGCGAGGCGGCTGACATTATGGCCAGCGCTCTGGCCGATAATCTGCCGGCGTGCGCCCGTGCCGTCTGTGTACGCGGCGTCACGTCGTTTACGCACGGTCTGCTCGAGCTGCTGTCTGCTGTGGCGAACAGTGGGGGAGAGGTCGTCGTGCTGCTTGCTCGCGAGCAGGCGGCGATGCGCGAGGAACTTGCCGCGGCATTTGATGCCAGCGGTGTGCTGTTTGAGGTCGCGCCGCTGGGGGAGGACGCCGTCGCGTCTGATGCCGCTTGTGGAGCTACCGCTCAGCCTGCCTTTATTGAGGTCGCTGGCCCCCACGCCCGCGCTCATGCTTATGCGGACGCAATTGATGATCTGGTAAAAGCGCGCCAGGGTTTCGGGGCCGACGATACCGCCGGCCTCTCCGCCGACCCCGTACGCGTGCTCGTTGTTTCTGCCCGGGCACCCCAGCTGTTCGGTGAGCTCGCCTCTCGTCTGGCGGCTCGTCATATCGCTGCCGAGACAACTGAATTCACGGCGTTTTCCCAATCCATTGCGGGCAGGCAGTTTGCGGCGCTTGCCAGCTTGATCGAGCGCATGAAGGCGGCCGATGAGGGTGTGGCGTCAAAGACCGAGTGGTGGCCCGCGCCGGAGCTTACCGACTGGATCTACAGTCCGCTTTCGGGCGCTGATGCCGCCAATGCCCGTATCTTCGATAAGAATATGCGTCTCTCGCGTAGCAAGACTACCGCGGGCGTTAAGAGCCTGCTGCAGAGCGTGCAAGGCCAGGTGAGGGGCGCACGCAAGGCGGCGAGCGACGAAAACTGGTTTAAGAACGTACCGTGTGTGGTCTCGGACGTGTTCCAGGCACTGTGGCGCGACAAGCCCGTGACGGCGCTCAAGGCCATGCTTGCCGTTGCCGAGGCGTTGCCCGATCGCTCGCTGGGCAGCCTGGATGGCCAAGCTCGTCGCCAAGCGGAGACGGCCCTGCTGCGCCACGCCATCGACATCCTTATGAATGACGCCCGCGCGCTCGACGTGTCACAGGCCGCGACCGTGCCCGTGCTCGATGGCATTCGCACCAAGGTGGACAAGCGTAGCACCGCCTACGATTACGAGACCTACGAGGTTGACGGTGCGCCACGTGCCCAGGTTCGCTTTGCCTCGCTTGCCGATGCGGCGGCTCTGCGCCCCGGCAGCTACGATGCCGTGCTGTTTGCCGATGTCGATCTGGACGGCTATCCGCTCTCACACGAGGAAGGACCGCTGGCCACGTTGGCTGCGAGCCTTGGTCGCGAGGGCGTGACGCTTGAGCCTGCGGCCTTGTTGCGCGTGCGCTTTGGCCACGCGATGCGGGCGGCACGTGGCCCGGTTGCGCTTGCGCGCGTGACGCACGATCGCCAGGCGCGCGAGTGCTATCCGGCTGCCGTGTGGACCGAGTTGCGGGCGCATGCCGAGGCCACCGGCGCCGCTCAGGTGACATGCGTGGGCGAGGGCGATATCGTAGGTGATTTTGACCCTGCAGCCGGCAAGGGCCTCAAGCGCGAGCGCGTGGCATGCGAGGCTCCTCAGCATTTGAGCGAGGCGGCCGTGCCATATCTGGTCTTGCGCCATCGGGACGGTGAGGGCGAGGACGCGCCGCTTGTACCGCGTCTGACGTCTGCCTCGCAGATCGAGGCCTATTCCACCTGCCCGCTGTGCTGGTTCGTCTCGTATCGCGTTAAGCCCCAGTCTATCGACGCGGGTTTTGGCAACATGGAGAAGGGCAACTTTGTCCACGACGTGCTGGAACATCTGCATGCCCGTTTGCCCCAAGAGGGCATGGAGCGTGTGACGCCCGAAAACCTGCCGCGTGCGCAGGAGCTGCTGCACGAGGTCTTTGCCGAGACCTTGGCCGAGCACGCCGGCAAACGTGGCAACGAGGGCCCGCTGGTGCCGCTCTCGCCGGTGGAGGAGCGTCAGGTGGCCGAGATCTTGCCGCAGCTGGAGGGCGTGCTTGCTTACGAGTCCGAGGCGCTTGCCCCCTTCGCTCCGCGCTACCTGGAGTTTGCGTTCAACGAGCTCCAGGTCGAGTATGCCGGCTGGCCGCTCGGCGGGCGCATCGACCGTGTGGATGTGGATGCCGAGAATCGCGCTGTGGTGATTGACTACAAGCATCGCACGGGCGTTGAGGAGTTTAAGCTCGCCGACCCCACGGTGCGCGACGAGGAATCGGGTACGGCGCCCATCGACGATCCGCGCTGGTTGCCGCCACATACCCAAACGCTCATCTACGCCCAGGCCATGCGCCGGGCGCTGGATTTGGATACCCGTGCGGCGCTCTATTTTTCGACCAAGGGCGGCAAGCCCGCGTTGCGCGGTGCCGCGAGCGCCGAGCTGCTCGAGGAAGAGCGTGGCGACGGTCGCATCCCGGGCCTTAAGAAAGGTTTCCCCGGCGAGGGTGGCAGCATGGACTTCGACGCCCTGCTCGATCGCGTGGAGGCCGGCATCGCCGAGCGCTTGCGCGAACTCGAGGCGGGCAACGTCACTGCTGTCGACCCGGCGTCGACGCAGGCCGCGCATGCCCGCTGCTCGTATAACCACGAAGGAACGTTTGTAAGGAGGGACGTGTAGACCATGGATCTTTCGACCTTGATGCCGCAACAGCTGCAGATCGTCAAGACGCTCGACCGTCCGCTGTTTGTCTCGGCGGGCGCCGGTTCGGGCAAGACCTTTACCCTCACGCGCCGCATCGTCTACGCGCTCTCGCCCGAATCCGGTCCGTTCGTCGAGCATCTGGACCAGGTGCTCGCCATTACCTTTACCAAGGATGCCGCGGCCGAGATTCGCGATCGCGTGCGCCGTGCGCTTATCGACGAGGGCATGGACGAGGAAGCGCTGACCGTCGACGACGCGTGGATCTCGACCATTCACGGCATGTGCTCGCGTATCCTGCGCGCACACGCGCTGGAGTTGGGCATCGACCCCGAGTTCACGGTGCTCACCGATACCGACGAGCTCATGGACCAGGCTGTTGAGCATGTGCTGGCCCGCGCGACGGCACCCGATGCCGCCCCCGAGCTCGCGGCATCGCTCAAGGCCCTCTACGCCTGGTATCCCATGGCGGGCGAGGGCGGCCCCTTTGGTGCCGGCACGACCATCAAGGGTCTGGTGCGCGACCTGCTGGAGCTGTCGAGCCAGCTGCCGGGCGGCATGGACGACGTGTGCGTGGCGCGTGGCCAGGCCGATACCTCGGCGCTCGCCGATGCCTATCGCGCGGCGCTGGGCGCAAGCAAGGCGGCGACCGAGAAGGCGCAGACGGCGCTCGACGCCATCGACGCGTTCGAGGCGAGCGGCAAGACCATGGCCGATGCGGCGCGACTCATGATGTCGTGCACCATGCCGCGCGCGAGCAAGGCGTTCCCCAAGGAGCAGGTCGAGCTGCTCAAGGCCGAGGCCGCCGATGCATTTATCAATATCGTGCTTGCCTGCGGTGGCCCCGCGCTCGATGCACTGGTGGGCTTGGCCCGCTCTGTAGAGGCCGAGTATCGCGCACTGAAGGCTGCCCAGTCCGCCCTCGATAATAACGACCTGCTGCGCATGGCCTTCGAGGCCCTGCGCGATTACCCTGCCATTCGTGCTGCGTACGAGGGCCGCTTTAAGATGGTCATGATCGACGAGTTTCAGGATACCGATCAGATGCAGGTCGACCTGATCCGCTACCTGACGGGTGCGGGTGAGCGCGCGCTGTGCACCGTGGGCGATGCGCAGCAGTCGATCTATCGCTTCCGCGGCGCCGAGGTCGAGGTGTTCCGTCGCCAGGAGCGCAAAGTGGGATCGACGGCGGCGTCGGAGACGGTTGCCACGTCCGATACCCCCGCCGGCGAGCTCGTCAAGCTCGTGCGCAACTTCCGCAGCCACGACGAGGTGCTGCGCTATGTGGCCCGCGTCTTCGACGGCGATGACGGCGGCCTGATGCAGGGCTTTTTGGATCTTGAGGCGAGCGACGGCCGCAAGGACACGCTGGTGGCGGATGCCTCGCGCCGCCGGGCCCTCTTTGTTGCCGGCGGCAGTACGCAGGAGCGCACACAGGCCAAGGCCCGCGCGATCGCGGAGCGATTCCGCGCGCTTGCCGATGCCGGCCAGCCCCAGGGCGGCATGGTGCTGCTGCTGGGCCGCATGACCAACGCAGACGTCTACGCACAGGCCTTCCGTGACCAGGGGCTCGACTGCGTCATCGCGGGCGGCTCGGTCTTTGCCCAAGCTGCCGAGGTGCAGACGGTTCGCGCCCTGGTTTGTGCCCTCGCCAATCCGGCCGATACGGCGCGGGGCCTTATGCCACTGCTGGCCTCGCCGATGTTTGCACTCGGCGCCCAGGAGTTCCTGGCGCTGGCGACCAAACTCGACGATCAGACGGGCGAGACGTCGCGCCGCAACATCGATGCGGGCATCATGAGCGATTCCGATGTGCCGGGCTTGCAGGGCTTGCCGCTCGTGACGCGTGCCCGCGAGGTGCTGCGCTACGCACTGCGTCGCGTGGGGCGTGATTCGTTTGCCGCCATCGCGCGCGACGCGGTCAATGCCTCCGGCTGGTTCGTGCGCCTGGCGCAGCGCGGCCCCGAGGGCAAGGCCATCGCCGCCAACGTGCTCAAGGCGCTCGATGCCGTGGCCGAGGCGGAGGCCGAGTTCGGTAACTCGCCGCGCTCCATTGCGCTTGCCTTCGATCGCTTCCTGGCGGGCAAGGAGGCCCCGGGCGCCCTCAACGAGGAGGGCGACGGCGCGGTGCGCATCATGACGGTTCATGCCTCCAAGGGTCTGGAATATCCGGTCGTGGCGGTCTCCGAGTGCTTTGGCGTGCGTAAGTCCTCGGGTGCGGCACAGATGGGTCGTGTCGAGGGCGGAGCGCGGGTCGTGGCGCTGCCGGCACGCTTCGACGGCGTTAAACTCGCGGACGGCACGTTCGTAAAGGGCGATGACGTCAAAAAGCAGTTTGAGCATGCGTTTAAGGGCAAGGGCACGTCGCTGTGGCTACCGCCGGAGCTCATGGAGGACGTCTGTGCGACGGGTTCTCCCGCCGAGGCATTTGCTCGCCTGCGCAACGACGACCTGCAGCTTTCGCTCGAGGAGCGGGCCCGTTTGCTCTATGTTGCCATGACCCGTGCGCGCGAGCTGGTGATCTTGGCGATGGATGCCGGCGTGAGCCGTGGCAAGGTGACGGCGCCGACCTTCGATGTCGAGACCGATCTGACCTACGACGTGCTGCGCCGCATTCTGCCGACCGGCGCTCTGGACATGCCGCAGCTCGATGCCGACCGCCTGGTATTCGACAACTCCCAGCCGGGCGACTACGAGCTCATTTCGCTTTCGGACTTTACCTTTGGCGAGCAGGCGTTTGAGGCCAACGCTTCGCTGGATGCCGAGGGCAGGCTCGTTCGTGGCGATACCGATGTCGCCGATAATGCCGCGCACTCAACCGTGCCCGGTCCTGCCGACCCCATGCCCGATTCGTTTGAACTCGTATATCCCCAGGCGGCGGGCGTGCGCATGGGCACGTGTCCGTTCCCGGCGCGTGATTCGTACAGCTATTCGTCGATCGCCGCGGCGCTCCATGCCGAGACGGAAGACCGTGCCGCCGAGGCGCGTGTTCCCATGGACGAGGCGGGCGACGATGCCGAGTCGGATGGCTCGGAGATGGCCGATGCAGACGTGGCTGCTGTCGAGCCCGCCGGCAACCCCATGGCGCTGGGCTCGGCGTTCCATGCCGCCTGCCTGTGGCTCATCGAGATGGGTGCCGATGCGCTGCCCGCTGAGCGTGCCGATGCGCTGACGCGCCTGTGGTGCCTGACGCCGGAGCAGCGCGAGCGTTTTGACGTTGCCCTGAATCGCTGGCTCAGGTCGTCGGTCCGTGCCGAGCTTCTTGCCTGGCCGTGCGTCCGTGCCGAAGTGCCGTTCTTCTCGCTGGGCTGCGAGGACAAGGACATTGCCCGCTACGGTGCATATGCCGAGGGCGCTATCGATGCGCTGGCGACCGACCCGGCCGATCCGTCACGCGCACTGGTCATCGATTACAAGACGGGTGGCACACCGGATGAGACACCCGACCAGCTGCTCGAGAAGCACGCCCTGCAGGCGCGCGTCTATTCGGATGTTCTGCATAAGGCGGGCTTTAAGACGGTGACCGTCAAGTTCGTCCGCGTGGAGCAGACGGCCCCAGCTGTCTTAGTCGAGCTCGCCGAGCCCCAGGTGGTCACCTACAACCTCTAACCCTCAATAACGTGCGGTGGAATCCTTTTCGATTCCACTGCAGCTCAGGGGTAGCTAATTTGGGACGGGGCTCTTTTAGCTACCCCCATACATCGGCTGAGATGTATTCCGACCCCGACTCGTTCGCCGTCAGTCAAAGGGTAGCTAAAAAAGCCCCGTCCCAAATTAGCTACCCGTGTGGGTTTGGCTAGGTTCGGGCGCTGTCCGTGCCGTGGGGTAAAATCGTTCAGTCAGAACACGAACCCGCATCGGAGCTCATCACATGGCATTCGTCCATCTGCACAATCACACTGTTTTCTCCATGCTCGACGGCGCAACCCGTATCCAGGATATGGTCAACCGTGCCGTAGAGCTGGGCATGCCCGCCGTGGCCATTACCGACCACGGCTACATGTATGGCGTGCCCGATCTGGCGCTGGCCTGCGACGCCGTCAACCACAATACGCCCGAGTACAAAACGTGGAGCCACGACAAGGCCTTCTTGGAAAAGGACCGCCGCGACGAGCTGGTGGAGCCCGATCCCGAGGCAAACCCGCGCGAGCATGCCCAGTATGTGAAGGACATGGCCATGTGGGACGAGAAGGGCAATATCGACGAGCTCAAGCCGCCTCTGGTCATCAAGCCCATCTTTGGCTGCGAGGTCTACTTTACGCCGGACGAGACGCTCGCCCGCGACCACAAGCCCGAGCTCTACCACATGATCCTTCTGGCCAAGGACCAGGAGGGCTACGTCAACCTGATGCAAACGGTCTCCGAGGCCGCCGTGCAGGGCTTTTACTACAAGCCGCGCGTGACGCTCGACAACCTGCGCCGCCACGCCAAGGGCATGATCTGCACCAGCGCCTGCATCGCGGGCATCATCCCCAAATACATCGACCGGGGTGACATGGAGGGCGCCATCAAGTGGGCCGAGACCTTCCGTGATACCTTCGAGCCTGGTGACTTCTACATCGAGATCCAGGAACACGGCATTACCACCGATAACGGCCTGACCGACGAGCAGATGGACCGCACGCTCATTGATATCGCCAAACAGGTGGGCGTCAAGGTCATCGCCACCAACGACTTCCACTACCTGCGCCGCGAGGACGCGCCCGTGCAGGACGTCATCATGTGCATCGGCATGAACGCCAAGGTCGACGACCCCAACCGCATGCGCATGACCGGCTCGGAGTTTTACATGAAGACCGAGGAGGAGATGCGGGCGATGTTCCCGTATTGCCCCGAGGCCTGCGACAACACGCTCGAGATCGCCGACAAGTGCTACGTTGAGCTGGACTGGGACTCCATCATCCTGCCGCGCTTCCCGCTGCTCGATCCCGGCGAGACGCACGAGAGCCAGTTCCGCCGCGAGTGCGAGAAAGGCCTGCGCCAGCACTACGGTGACGACTGGGCCACGCGCGAGATCGGTGGCGTCAACATCAAAGAGCGCTTTGAGTACGAATACAAGGTCATTTGCGACAAGGGCTTTGCCGCCTACTTTTTGATCGTCGCCGAGTACGTGCAATGGGCCAAGGACAACGGCATCGGCGTCGGCCCCGGCCGTGGCTCGGCCGCCGGCGCTATCGTCGCCTACGCCATGAACATTACCGCGTTCGACCCGCTCGAGAACGGTCTGATGTTCGAGAGGTTTCTGTCCCCGCAGCGTACCGAGATGCCCGATATCGATATGGACTTCGACGATGAGCGGCGTCTCGAGGTCGTGGAGCACGTTCGCCAGCTCTACGGTCCCGAGAAGGTCACCCACGTCATAACCTACTCGACCATTAAGGCCAAGCAGGCCATCAACGACGCCGCGCGCGTCCTGGACTACCCGGTCTACATGGGCCAGCGCCTGTCCAAGATGGTCTCGAGCGACCCCAAGGTCAAGCTCAAGCAGGTGCTCGAAAAACAACCCGGCAAAGAGGATCTGTTTAACCCCGACTTTGCCGAGGCCTATAAAAAGGACGACGACGCCCGCCGCATCATCGACACGGCGCTCTCGATCGAGGGTCTCACCCGTGGCGAGGGCGTGCATGCGTGCGCCGTTCTGATCTGCCGTGACCCCGTCAACGAGCACGTGCCCACCAAGCTCGACACCAAGGGCGGCGTCGAGATTACCCAGTACGAGGGCCATACCGTTGCCGACATGGGCCTGCTCAAGATGGACTTCTTGGGCCTGCGTACGCTGACGGTTATCTCCAAGGCCAAGGCAAACATCAAAAAGAACTTCGGCATCGACATCAAAGAGGAAGAGATTCCCTTTGACGATCCCGAGATCTTTAAGCTCATGGGCTCCGGCCACACCGCCGGCGTCTTCCAGGTCGAGTCCGCCGGCATGACGGCCACGATCAAGAACATGAAGCCCACCGAGTACAAGCACGTCGTGGCATTGATCGCCCTGTACCGCCCGGGCCCGCTGGGCGCCGGCATGGTTTCGTCCTACATCAACCGTATGAACGGCAAGGAGCCGGCCGTCTCCTACGACGACCGTCTGGACGACATCCTGGGCGAAACCTACGGCACCATGGTCTACCAGGAGCAGGTTATGCTCATCTCCGTCGAGATGTGCGGCTTCTCCAAGGGCGAATCGGACTCGCGTATCCGTAAGCCCGTGGCTAAGAAGAAGATCAAGCTGCTTACGTCGACGGTGCTCCACTGGGAGGATGGCTCGGACGAGACCACCTACGACCACTGGATGAACGGCGCCATCAAGAACAACTACACGCGCGAGGTCGCCCAGAAGATTTGGGACGATGTTCTCGAGTTCGCGTCCTACGCCTTCAACAAGTCGCACTCCGCCGGCTACGCCATCTTGGTTATGCAGACGGCGTGGCTCAAGGCGCACTATCCGCACGAGTACATGGCGGCCGTCCTGACGTCCTATACGGGCAAGACCGACAAGATCGTGCACTACGTCTCGGCATGCCGTCACGACGGCATCCCCGTGCTTTCGCCAGATGTCAACGAGTCCGGTACCGAGTTCACGGCTACCAAGGAAGGTGTGCGCTTTGGTCTGGCCGGCATCCGCGGCGTGGGCACCGGCGTGGCGCAGGCGATTATCGCCGAGCGCGAGGCGGGCGGTCCGTTTAAGACGCTGCATGACTTTGTCGAGCGCGTGGACTCGAGCCAGGCCAACCGTCGCGTGATCGAATCGCTCATCAAGGCAGGTGCCTTCGACTCCACGGGGTATCCGCGTCGTCAGATGATGCACTTTGTGGACAAGAACAACCCCGAGAACATCATCGATGCCGCGGCAAAGCGCCAGAAGGATCGCGCGAGCGGCCAGACGTCGTTCTTCGACATGTTTGGCGACGTTGAGGGCTCGGGCTTTGAGGTGAGCGTACCCGATCCGGATGGCCAGGAATGGGACCGCCACCTTAAGCTGAGCCAGGAGAAGGAGGTTCTGGGCATCTATGTCTCGGACCACCCGCTGCGCCCATTTGAGTATGCGCTCAGCAAAGCACGCGACTTCTCGTTTTCGCAGATCGACACCGGCTACGAGGTGCAAAACCCCACGGGCGGCACCATCAACCAGGAAATTCCCGAGGGCAAGGCGCTGTGGTGGGCCGGTATGGTCTCGAGCGTGTCCAAGCGCGTGACCAAAAACGGCGACCCCATGGGCATCGTGCAGCTCGAGGACATGGAAGGCGAGGCCACCGTCGTGGTGTTCCCCAAGACCTTCAAGGAGGCAGAGGGGTATCTGTACGGCGAGGTCGATCCCGAGACCGGCGCGCAGCTGTCCGATGCGTTTGTGCGCATTAAGGGCAAGCTCGAGCGCTCTGACCGCGGCGATCAGATCATCGCGCAGGAGATTGTGCCGCTTGAGCTCAACGAGGAGAACAACAAGCCCAAGGTGTTTGAGGTCATGGTGCCCAACAGCCGCTTTAGCCAGGGCAACATGGCGCGTCTTGCCACGGTGCTCACCACCAACCCGGGCGGCGACCGCGTAGAGATCTTTATCGAGCAGGCGGACGGGCGCGTGCTGCGTGCCGAGGTACCTGCTAAGGTCAACGCACGCTCGATTCCGCTGTTGGCCGAGGCCAAGGCCATCGTGGGTAACCAAGGCAGAGTGACGGTGATCTAAGGACGCCGTTGGCGGGGTAGCTAATTTGGGACGGGGCTTTTTTAGCTACCCTTTGGCTGACGGCGAATGAGTCGGGGTCGGAACACATCTCAACCGACATATGGGGGTAGCTAAAATAGCCCCGTCCCAAATTAGCTACCCCGGGTGAGATTGGAGGAAGCGATGGCGCAGGGGACGTTTGTGCAGGCGCTTCGTAAGGAGGCGGCGCTCAGCAGTACCTTTATGAAGGGGCGTTCGCTCATGCTCAACGGCGCCGTGCTGTCGTTTGAGGACTCCGGCTCGCGCTTCTCCAAAAACGTGAATATCGAGGGTACGGTGCGTGGTTCGCGCGGCGACCTGTATAAGACGCACGTGGCGCTCGATATGGACGAGCACGAGGTTGTCGACTACGACTGCGATTGTCCCGCCGCCTTCCGCTATTCCGGCATGTGCAAGCACGCCATCGCCACGGCGTTGGCGTATCTGGATGCCAGCGGCGCCGAGCCCGTCGAGGGTTTGCGCACGCCGGTCCGCACGTTTACGGTGCCGCCCGCACAGTCCAAGCAGCCCACACGCCCCGCGCCCAGCGCATCTCCGGTCAACCCCAACTTTCCCTTCCCGGCGCCCGTGCCCACGAGCCCGAGCCTTGTGGCAGCGCTTTCCGATCTTTCGGACGCGCGCATGGATAAACTCGTGGCCATGCGCCGCAAGCTCGCTGGCACCATTGACCCCGATGCGCCCAAAGCAGTGCTGGAGCCCTCGCTGGTGCCGTACTACAATCCGCTGTTTGCCGATCGCTTTAGCTGGGCGCTTGAGTTTCGCATCCGCTGCGGCTCGGTGTCCTACGTGGTTAAGGATATCGACGGCATGGCCGATGCCTATGCGCGCGGCGGTACGTTCTCCTATGGCAAGAAGCTTACGTTCCTTCATGCGCCCGAGGCTTTCGATGATGTATCGGCAAAGCTGCTCGACTTTGTTGCAATGACGGTCGCCTACCTAGGCGATATTACGAGCTCGCGCTCGGCATCGTACGACTTTGCCCGCAGCGGTTTTGTCGCCGAGCGTCAGTTGCCGGTATCCGAGTATTCCATCGTGTCCGTGCTGGACCTGCTGCGTGGCAGGACCATGTCCTTTGAACCTGCTTGGTCGCGGGGGACGACGACGCACCGCGCCTACGAGGTGACGGTCGAGTCGTTGCCGGAAGGGGAGAACGAAGTCCCGGCTAAGCGCCCGCCGCTGATTGCTGCCAAGATTGTGCCGGCAGCCGGGGGCAGCTACGACTTGCGCCTTCCGGCCGATACGTACTGCTTTGCCTCGGGCGACGTCGCCTATCTGGTCGATACGCGCCGCGCACGCCGTACCGACACGGCGTTTGCCCAACATGCCGCGCCGTTCCTATCGCACTTGTTGCCCTGCCGCACACCGGTCCATATCGCCGCCGACCAGGTGGGTGAGTTTTGCCGCATGGCGCTGCCTATCTTGCGCGACTACACCGACCTTACCGCGCCCGCTGTGCTCGATACCGTGGCGCCCGAGCCAAGCTTTGCCATGGCGATCGGTGTCGACGATGGGCTCGTGACCTGCAAAATTACGGTTACCTACGGCGACTGGTCGGCAGATCTCTTTAGCATGGGCGCTCCGGGCAGCCCCTTCGAAGAGCAGCGCCCGGGCGTGCCGCCGCGCGACGAGGTGGCAGAGTTTCGCGTTATGGATACGGCGGCTCTGTATTTCGACTTTTACGAGGGTGGCCTGGCGTTTGAGGAACGCGATGACGAGAGCCTGTTCCACTTGCTCACTGAGGGCCTGTCTGCCCTGTCCGAGCTGGGCGAGGTCATGCTCAGCGACCGTCTGCGCCAGATCTCGGTCCGCCCTGCGCCCAAGCTTTCGGTGCGCGCGACCGTCAAGAGTAACCTGCTCGACGTCGAACTGGGCGCGAGCGGCCTTTCGGCGGCAGACCTTGCCATCTACCTCGATTCCTACAAGCGTCACCAGACGTTTGCTCGTCTCACGTCGGGCGACATCATTCGCCTGGACGAGGGAGCGCGCGCCGCGTTTGGTCTTGCCGAGGATCTGGGGGTCGATGCCGTCGACCTGCTCGACGGCGTGTCGCTTCCCGCGTCGAGTACCCTGTTCGTCGACAGCATGCTTGCGCGCACGCCCGCGCTCGAAGCCGATCGCGACGCTGCATTCCGTCGCACCGTCGAGCGCCTGGACACGCTCGGCAAGATGGACTTTACGGTGCCGGCCTCGCTCAAGGCCACGCTGCGTGGCTACCAGGTCGATGGCTACCAGTGGCTCGGTTCGCTCGAGCATCTGGGCCTTGGCGGCATCTTGGCCGACGACATGGGCCTGGGCAAAACGCTCCAGATGATCGCGCATATCCTGGCGCGCGTGGAGGCGGGGGACACTAAGCCCACGCTTGTGGTGTGCCCTGCGTCGCTTGTGTACAACTGGACTGCCGAGCTGGAGCGCTTTGCCCCCTCGATTGATGTGTGCGCCATTGTGGGTGCTAAGGCCCAACGTCGCGTGCAGATTGCCGGCGTGGCCGAGCATAACGTGGTCGTGACGTCGTACGACCTCATGCGCCGCGATATCGACGAGTACGTCGAGCAGGACTTTGCCCGCGTGGTGCTGGATGAAGCCCAGTACATTAAAAACCCGCTCACGCAGGTGGCTCGCGCCGCCAAGCGTCTGCCGGCCGGTGTGCGCTTTGCCCTGACGGGTACGCCCATCGAAAACCGCCTGTCCGAGCTCTGGAGCATCTTCGACTTTTTGATGCCGGGCCTGCTCGGCACGCGCGAGTCGTTTGCCAAGCGCTTCGAAAGCCCGGTCGAGCACGCCGAGGGTGACAGCGCCGCTCGCCTGCAGGCGCTCGTGTCGCCGTTTGTGCTTCGCCGCGTCAAGGAAGACGTGGTGGCCGACCTGCCCGAGAAGATCGAGGACACGGTGATGGCGCAGCTCACCGGCGAGCAGCGCAAGCTCTACCTGGCCAACCAGGACCGCATTGCCCAGCAAGTGCAGCACCGCGAGGCCGGGGAGTTCAAAAAAGATAAGCTCAAGGTACTTGCCGAGCTCACCAAGCTGCGCCAGATCTGCTGTGATCCTCATCTGCATTACGCGGACTACAAGGCGGGAAGCGCCAAGCTCGATACGTGTATGGAGCTCGTCCACGGCGCGCTCGACGGCGGTCATCGCATCTTGCTGTTCAGCCAGTTTACGGGCATGCTCGATATCATCGGCAAGCGCCTGGCCAAGGAGGATATCGCCTTCCTTAAGCTTACGGGCGCATCGTCTAAAGAGAGCCGCGCCAAGATGGTTGCGCAGTTCCAAGCGGGCGAGGCGCCGGTGTTCTTGATTTCGCTCAAGGCGGGCGGCGTGGGCCTTAATTTGACGGCTGCCGACGTGGTCATCCACTACGACCCGTGGTGGAACGTGGCGGCGCAGGACCAGGCGACCGACCGCGCCCACCGCATTGGCCAGCAGCACACCGTGACCGTGTACAAGCTCATCGCCAAGGACACGATCGAGGAACGCATCATGCAGATGCAGGAGTCCAAGCGCGACCTGGTCAACAGTGTGCTCGGCGGCGATGGCATTTCGTCGGCGCTGTTCACGCGCGAGGATGTTCTGGCGCTGCTCGGTGGCGACGGTCGCTAGCTGCGCGCGGGATGGGGCCGCCGGGCTGGGCCAGGTCGCCGGTTCGTCCTGGCCCGACCGTTTATCCCATCCGTTATGTGTTCATTTGCAATGCCATGGATGGTTCGGCGCTCTTTGGGCATAAGAACCATTGAGAACATTGGCACATCAGCAAAGGAGAACATCATGGCGAAATTCTTTAAAGACTCCGACGGCAAGCTCGTTGCCGCTCTTGGCGACGACGTTGCGACCCCTGCCGGCTGCACGGAGCTGACGGCAAACACCGAGGATGCGGCGCACGAGAAGCACGTGCCTGTTGTCGAGATCGAGCGCGATGGCCACGTCATTCGTGCTCGCGTGGGCTCGACGGAGCACCCCATGCTGCCCGAGCACTACATCGAGTGGATCGCGCTTGAGGCCGAGGGCCGCCTGGAGGTCCATTACCTTGAGCCCGGCATGAAGCCCGCGACGTTTTTCGCTGGCGGCTCCAAGACCGGTACCGTCTATGCCTACTGCAACCTGCATGGGCTGTGGTCCGCGACGTTCTAGGAGCGCGCCCCCGCTCGGGGTATCATAGCTAGCATATGCACATGCAAGCGCCGGCTGCATTATGCGGCCGGCGCTTTTACTACGGTTTCGATGGTTTACGACGGAAAGGGCTGGGCCATGAAGCTCGCACTTGCACAGATCGATATGCGCCTGGGTGATATTGAGGGCATTTGCGGTCGCATCGAGGACCAGGCTCGTCTGGCCCACGAGCGCGGGGCGCGCGTGCTGTGCGTCCCGGCTCCGCTCTTTATGGGTGCTCTGCCCGGCGGCCTGATGGGTACTGCCGACTTTGAGCACGACATGCTGACAGGCCTGACCGGTGTTGCCGAGCGTATCCAAGAGCTCGATATGATCTGCATCGTGCCCGCGGCGGTTTCGTTTGAGGGCCAGCCGCTGCTCGACTACATGATGCTCAAGGACGGTCATGTGGTGCCGGCGCGATCGAGCATTGCCCTGCAGCGTGGCGAGAACAACGACACGCGTTGGGCGCCGCCGGTGTTCGACGTGGACGGCGTGCGCATCGCCGTGATTTTTGACTTGGACCGCGAACTCGAGATGTTGCCGACCGGTGTTGACCTCATTGCGTATTTCCAATTCAACGCGTTTGACATGACCGACCGCGAGACTGCCGCCATCGCCGCCGTTCGCAGCGGTGCCTACCGCAAGATCGCATCTAAGCGCAGCGTGTGGTTTGCCTGCATGGCGCCGGTCGGTGCGTACGACGAGTCGGTATATACCGGCGGTTCGTTTGTGCTCGACGACTGCGGTCGCGTGGTGGCCCAGGCGCCGTGTTTTGAGGAGAGCCTGCTGGTTCAGGAGATTCAGCGCGGCGTGATGCTCGATGCCCTGGAAGATCACGAACTGCCCGAGTTTCGTTCCGAGGAGTGGCTGTGGCAGGCGCTGGTGCTCGCCGTGCGCGACAATGCCCGCGCTCGCGGCGCGTCGCGTGCTGTGGTGGCACTCGAGGGTGACTTGCCGTCGTCCCTGCTGGCGGCACTTGCCGTTGACGCTCTGGGCCCGCGTAATGTGATTGGCCTTGTGCTGGGGCGCAACCGTATCTTTACGCCGGCTCAGGAAGAGGCCGAGGCTGCCCGCTGTGCCGCCGTCCGCGCGATTGCCGAGCGCCTGCACATTCGCACCGTCGAGCGCGATGCACCGGATGCGGCGCGTGTGCTCGATCGCGACGTGTCGGCGGGCGATGCCGAGCGTCTGCGCTCGCGTGCGCTGGGCCTGATGCTCGAGGACACGGCGCTCGAGCTGGGCGCCATGGCGTTGAGCCCGCTCTCCAAGACCGAGTACGCGCTAGCGGCGCCCGCGCTGTCCGGCGGCTACCAGGGCGACTTTGCGCCCTTTGGCGATGTGTACCTGTCGACGCTTGAGTTTGTGGCGCGCGTGCGCAACCGCACGTCTGCCGTGGTGCCCCAAGAGCTCGTGACGCTCAACGCGGTGGAAGATTGTATGGAGCGAGTGCTGGCGCAGGCGCTCTCGACGCTCGACGGTCCGGTCGATATGCTCGACCGCGCGGCACAGCTGCTCGGCGGGCTTGAGCCGGGTGAGGTCGATGGCGCGCTCGAGGCGCACGTGGACCGCAATCGATCTTTCGACGACATCCCGATGGCCGCTGGCAAGCCTGAGGCCTGCTCGCTGCTGCTGATGCTCGTTCGACAGGGTGAGGCTGCCCGTCGCATGTTGCCGACGGCGCCGATCGTTTCGGCCCGTTCGTTTGCCGAGCGCGCTTGGCCGTACATGCTTGCGTGGTCCGATTTGGGGCTCAACGGCAAGGAGCGCATGACGGTTGATTCACTGGCGCGCGCCGAAGTGCGCCGCTTTGCCGATAGCGATACGGGCGATCGCATGCGCGGTGAGATGATGGGTCTGTTGGGTGAGCTGTTGGGTATTTCGCCCGAGCAGATGGAGGAGCTGCGCTCTGAGGACGGTCAGCGTCGTTTGCACGAGGGAATGAAAAAGTTCGAGGGCGAGGTCCAGGACGCCATCGAAAGGATGATGGGCGGCCAGGGCGGACCGCAGGGCGGGCCCCAGGGCACGCCGATGCCACATCCGCCGGTGGATCCCCGTCAGTTTCCTTTTTTCTCGCAGAACTAAACTGGGGATGGGGCCAAGGTTACGCGGTTTTGCCAAACCGCGTAACGAGTCGACGCTACGCGAGCCCCTGCCGGGCCATCTGCCGCTCAAACCGTCGCTTGCGTACAGAAGTACGCGGCGCTCCTCTTTCGCGACACCTTGCCACGGCAGGGACTCGCTCGCTGACTTATGCTCAACCTATGGTTCGACCTTGCTTGCCAGATACGGTCGCTGTTGTGTTATTCTAGAACAGACGTTCGTGAATAGTGCGTGGGGCCTTGCCTTGCGCTGCGCTTGTGACGAGGGGAGGTTGGCTTGGTTATCTTGGGTATCGACCCTGGTTTGGCCCATACGGGGTGGGGGATTATCGAGGAGCGACGTGGCGAGGTTCGCTGTCGTGCCTATGGCTGCATCGAGACCAGTGCTGGAAGTCCGCTCGCGGTGCGCCTGTCGCATATCGCCCGCGACCTCAAGGGCGTTGTCGAACGCTATCGTCCCGATACCGCTGCTATCGAGAGCATCTACTTTGGCGCCAACGTTCGTTCGGCCATCCCCACGGCGCATGCCCGCGGCGCTGCGCTTGTGGCGCTTTCGGAGTGCGCGCTCGAGATTGGCGAATACACGCCTATGCAGATTAAGCAGGCTGTTGTGGGCACCGGCGCCGCAGATAAGCGACAGGTCGCCTACATGGTGCGCACGCTTACGCAGCTCGATCACGACCCGCACCCCGACCATGCCGCCGATGCCCTGGCCTGCGCCATCTGCCACGTTAACCTCAGCCGCACCCGAGCGCTTACCGGCGGCGAGTTCTATCAACAGAGAGGAACCGGATACTGATGATCTCCCAGCTCCACGGAACGCTTGTCGAGGCCACGATGAGCTCGGCCGTCGTCGATGTGTCGGGCGTTGGCTTTGAGCTCGGCATCTCGGGCAGCACTGCGGCCACGTTGCCGACCCCCGGCGGCGAGGTCCGCCTCTACACGCGCATGCAGGTGCGTGAGGACGCCATGACGCTCTTTGGTTTTGCCTCCAAGGACGAGCGCACAATGTTCGACCGGCTCGTGTCCGTCTCGGGCGTTGGCCCGCGCTTGGCGCTCGCCGTGCTTTCCACCTATACCGTGGGGCAGCTGTATTCGCTGGTGATGGCCGAGGACGACAAGGGCATGGCCAAGGTACCCGGTGTGGGTAAAAAGACAGCTCAGCGTCTCATTCTGGAACTCAAGAGCACCTTTGCCAAGGATAAGGGCTTTGTGCCGGTCGACGTGATTCCCGGACAGGCTGCGATGCCCGTGCCCGCTGCCGCTCCCTCGGCCATCGATGATGCCCGCGCGGCACTCCTTTCCATGGGCTTTAGCCCGCAGGAGGCCGATGTCGCTCTGAGCGGGTATGATGGGCAGGATATGCGTGTCGAGGATCTGCTCGGCGCGGCGCTTAAGCGACTCGGAATGGATGCGTGATGTGGGAAGCCGATGACTCTCAGGACCTGTGGGCGACGCCCGGCAGCTCGCCGGCGGCATCCATGGCGCATGGCGAGCGCATGGTGGGCTCGGAGCTGACGCCCGAGGACCTCGATGTCGACCGTACCCTGCGTCCCCAGCGCCTGGACGACTACTGCGGTCAGGAGCATATCAAGCAGAGCCTTCGCGTGCTGATCGAGGCGGCGCAGAGCCGTGGCGAGACGCTCGACCACGTGATCTTCTCGGGCCCTCCGGGTCTGGGCAAGACCACGCTGGCCACCGTTATAGCCAACGAGCTGGGCGCTCAGATTAAGACGACGAGTGGCCCAGCCATCGCGCGCACCGGCGACCTGGCGGCCATCCTTACCAATTTGCAGCCGGGTGACGTGCTGTTTATCGACGAGATCCACCGCCTCAATCGTTCGGTCGAGGAGGTCCTGTATCCCGCGATGGAGGACTTTGCGCTCGATATCGTGATTGGCAAAGGTCCGGCGGCGCGCTCGATTCGCCTGGATATCCCCAAGTTTACGCTGGTGGCGGCAACGACCCGCTCGGGTATGCTGACCGGCCCGCTGCGCGACCGTTTTGGTATTTCGTATCGCCTGGACTACTACACGGTCGAGGAGCTTGCCCAGATCGTGACGCGCTCGGCAACCATTTTGGGCGTGACAATAGACCATCCGAGCGCGCTCGAGATCGGCTCACGCTCGCGCGGCACGCCACGTCTTGCCAACCGCTTGCTCAAGCGCGTGCGCGATTACGCCCAGGTGCGCGGCAACGGTCCTATTGAGCTTGATATCTGCCGTCAGGCGCTCGAGTTCTTTGAGATTGATGAGCTTGGTCTGGACTGGATGGACATTCGCATCTTGGAGACGCTCGCCAAGACGTTCTCCGGCCGTGCCGTTGGCTTGACCACCCTTGCCAGCGCGGTGGGCGAGGATCCGGGTACGCTCGAAGATGTCTACGAACCCTACCTGTTGCAGTGCGGGTTGATGATTCGCACGCCGCAGGGCCGTCAGGCAACCCTTCGCACCTTTGAACACCTGGGGATTGAACCTACCGTTTAGGGGCGGGTTTGTTTTGGCTGGTCTGTAGGCTATCGCTGGGCATTGGATAAACATATCGCCGTTCATCGGTTATGGGCGTTTTACTATTGCGCGCCCGTGCTATGCTGAATTGGTCTTTTTCTCATCCGGTAACGAAAGGACCGCCCATGCCTACTGACATCGAAATCGCACGTTCCGTCACGCCGCTGCCCATTACCGAGGTGGCCAAGAACGCCGGCGTCGACGTTAAGCACCTGATTCCGTACGGCTTCGACAAGGCTAAGGTCGACTATTCCCTGCTCAACGAGCCGACCGATCACCAGGCCAAGCTTGTCCTCGTGACCGCTATCAATCCCACGCCTGCGGGCGAGGGCAAGACCACCACGACCATCGGTCTGGCCGACGGTCTGCGTCGTCGCGGCGTCAAGAGCGCCGTTGCCCTGCGCGAGCCTTCGCTCGGTCCCGTCTTTGGCGTCAAGGGCGGTGCCGCCGGCGGCGGCTGGGCCCAGGTCATCCCCATGGAGGACATCAACCTGCACTTTACCGGAGACTTCCACGCTATCGGTGCCGCCAACAACCTGCTGGCCGCCATGCTCGACAACCATATTCAGCAGGGCAACCAGCTCGGCATCGATGTTAAGCGCATCACCTGGAAGCGCGTCGTCGACATGAACGACCGTCAACTGCGCCATGTTATCGATGGCATCGGCGGCAAAGCCCAGGGCGTGCCGCGCGAGGACGGCTTCGATATCACCGTTGCCTCCGAGGTCATGGCAATCCTGTGCCTGTCCACGAGCATCAACGACCTCAAGGAGCGCTTGGGCGAGATCGTCGTCGGCTACAGCTATGCCGGCGAGCCCGTCCGCGCCCGCGACCTCAAGGCTCAGGGCGCCATGGCTGCGCTGCTTAAGGACGCGCTCAAGCCCAACCTGGTGCAGACGCTCGAGGGCACGCCCGCGTTTGTCCACGGCGGTCCCTTCGCCAATATCGCCCACGGCTGCAACTCCATCATGGCCACCCGCATGGCCATGCGTTTTGGTGACGTCGCGATTACCGAGGCCGGCTTTGGCGCCGACCTTGGTGCCGAGAAGTTCCTGGACATCAAGTGCCGCATGACGGGCGTTCGCCCCAGCGCTGTCGTGGTCGTCGCCACTGCCCGCGCGCTTAAGTACAACGGCGGTGTCGCCAAGGCCGACCTCAACGACGAGAACCTCGAGGCCCTTAAGGCCGGCATGCCCAACCTGCTGCGCCACGTCGACAACATCCAGAACGTCTATGGTCTTCCCTGCGTGGTCGCCATCAACCGCTTCCCGACGGACACCGAGGCCGAACTTGCGCTCATCGAGTCCGAGTGCCAGAAGCTCGGCGTCAACGTTAAGCTGTCCGAGGTTTGGGCTAAGGGCGGCGAGGGTGCGCTCGACCTGGCCGATGAGGTCATGCGCCTGATTGAGCAGCCGAGCGAGCTCAAGTTTGCCTACGAGGACGGCGCCGATGTGGCCGACGCCCTGGAGGCCGTTGCCACCAAGGTCTACCGCGCCGATGGTGTCGACTTTACGCCGGCTGCCAAGCGCCAGCTCGCCGAGCTGCGCGAGAACGGCTTTGGTAACCTGCCGGTGTGCGTCGCCAAGACCCAGTACAGCTTTAGCGATAACGCCAAGGCTCTGGGCGCGCCCGAGGGCTTCCGCATCACCGTGCGCGAGCTCAAGGTTTCCGCCGGTGCCCACTTTGTGGTCGCGCTGACCGGCAGCGTTCTGACCATGCCGGGTCTACCCAAGGTTCCCGCGGCCGAGAACATCGACGTCGACAACGACGGCAACATCACCGGCCTTTTCTAAGCCTGCTGCTCATAGCCGCTTGCCCGCCCCGCCGTGCCTACCAAGGCCCGGCGGGGCTTTGTGCGTACCTATACCGATAGCTACGTTTCTCCGTATCGTTCGGAACAGGTGACGAGGTCGGCGTACTACAAAATTCGAGCTATTCCAACGGCCAGGATGTGACGCCTGAGTATCCTTGCGCCACGCATGTGCCCAACGAGTAGGGCAAAGCAACAGGGAGTGAACTGAACAATCCCCGGTGGCGCAAAACGCAGCGCCGCCGGGGACTTTTTGATGCAAATTGGCTCCGAGACAAGCTGTCTGGGCCAGCCGCGCCACGAAAAGCGCCCATCTACTACGTTTGCCAGGGTTGGACCGACCATGGAGCGTTTTTTAACAATGCGGCAAGACGTTTACCTGCGGTTTTGTTAACGCAAATTTGGCTATGGTTGGCACCCTTGGGTTAAACGTAGTAGATGGGCGCATTTTGTGGTGCACAGCCCAAGAAGAGGTCGTTAGCCGCGCTGGAGGCCGAAGAGTTTGGCGTTGCGCTCGGCGACCATCATGTTGATATCGGCGATTTCCATCTCGCCGTCAATGTAGGGCTGGTAGGTACCGTACGGATCGCCGGCTCCCAAGCTGCAGCTGCCGCAGTTGTCGCAGCTGCCGTTGCCGCAGCCAGCGAGCGCCAGTTTAATGATCTCCTCACGCTCGGCACGCGTCGTGTCCTTGATGAGCTTGCTTTTTGCCATGACATATCCTCGATTCGCTTGTGACCGTCGGCCGCGCATGTCTTGTAGATACCGGCGGGCTTTGTCCATCATAGGCTTTTGCGCGGGTAGAATGCATGGATAACTTGATGCTTACAGGCGACGGAAAGGAAACGTTGCATGGACCAGGACAAGACGACCGTAATGGGTGGCTACGGCTCCCCGCGGACGGGCAATGGCGCCGATGAGACCCGCGTCGTGCCGAATCCCGGCTACGCTGCCCCCGATACGACGCAGGTGTCGGCCGATCCTACGCGCGTTGTGAATTACGGAAACGCGGCGCAGGACCCGCATGGTGTCTCATCGCAGAACCCCTACGGCAACGCGGCGGTAGACCCTTATGATGACCTGCTGCAAAATCCCATTCCGCAGCCCCAGCAGACGACATATATGCCGCGCACGGCACAGCCGCGCTACGAGTCGCACGACCGATACGCGCGCGAGCCGTATCGTGAGTATCCCAAGTCCATCCCCCAGTATGGCGAGGACGAGGAGAAGAAGCCTTCGCGTTCGTCGAGCGTGATCAAGAAGATTCTTATCGTGCTGGCGATCTTCTTTGCCTTGTCGGTTGTGTTTGCCATCGTGTCGGGCATGCTCAACAAGCGGGGCGCCACGACTGATACCATGGCCGAGCAGACCGAGACTGCCCAGTCCGGCACCGTCGACCTGAGCGATATCCCGGGTCAGTACTGGTCAAACGCCAAGAAGCTCCTCAAGTCGCGCGGGGCCGATCTTTCGAATGCCGTGATTCTGACCGACGACGGCTCGACGCCCGTCGTCGATGCCAACTGGGTCGTCACATCTGCCTACTACAACGGTGACGGCAACCTTGAGATTCAGCTCACGCGCAAGGACAGCTCGTCGAGCAACGCGTCCGGCGACCAGGGCACCACGGACAGCTCGAGCTCCAACACGCTGGAGGACCTGAGCAACAAGGCGCAGGAGCTTGGGGATAAGGCCCAAGAGCTGGGCGACACAGCCCAGAACCTCGGTGATACTGCACAGAACCTGGGTGATATGGCAACGAACGCCTGGGATGCCCTGCAAAATGGCATTTCGGGCGCGCAGGGAAACTAGCGGTCGAGCGGAGCGGGGCTACAACTGCTCGGCCGGACGGTCGGGCGAGCTAAAACCCGAGTCAAACGTGACAACGCATGATGCATCGGGCCTGCGCTCGTGCACGATATGCGTTACGCGCTCCAACAGCTCGTCGTCGGAGATGCGAAAGCCGTCGGGACGCACCAGGTCAAATGACACAAAGCCATCGTGCTCGTGCAGGTCATGGATGGAGAGCGCGGGATCGATCTGCATGACGCCACGCTTGACCCAGCTGCGCAGGTCGTCGCCGGTGGTGGCGATGGGGTCGCAGTGCAGCGTGATGTCGATGCCCATCTGGCGTTTAATATCGTGTTCGATGGTGTCCAGGATCTCGTGGTGCTCAAAGGCATCGCCCTCGCCGGGCATTTCCACGTGTGCGCTGGCAAACTGACGGCCGGGGCCGTAGTCGTGCACCATGAGGTCGTGTGTGCCCAAGACCTGGGGGTACGACATGATCCTGTCGCGGATTTCCTGGACGAGCTTGGGGTCGGGCGCTTGTCCCAACAGCGGGCTGATGGCGTCGCGCACCAGGCCCATGCCGCTGATGCAGATGAAGATGCCCACACCCAGGCCTGCCCAGCCATCGAGGTCAAAGCCGGTCGTCTGCGAAATAAGCGCCGCCGCCAAGACCGAGCCCGAGGTGATGACGTCGTTTTTGGAGTCCTGCGCCGTGGCGATGAGCGTCTCCGAGTCGATGCGGTCGCCCAGCGCGCGGTTGAATGCGGCCATCCATAATTTGACGAGCATGGACAAGACGAGGGCGGCTAGGGAGACCAGCGTGTAGGCGGTGGGGGAGGGCTTGATGATCTTGGTAATGGACTCGAGCACCAGGTTGATGCCGACGGCACAAACGAGGACGGCGACAAACAAGCCGGCGAGGTATTCGTAACGGCCGTGGCCATAGGGGTGGCCTTCGTCGGCCGGGCGGCTGGCAAGGCGGAACCCGAGCAAGCTCACAATGTTGCTCGAGGCGTCGGAGAGGTTGTTAAAGGCGTCGGCGACAAGAGAGACAGAGCCGGCGAGCAGACCCGCGATGCCCTTGGCCAGGCACAGGGTAATGTTGAGGCCAATGCAGATGAGGCTTGCGGCAAAGCCCGCGTTGGTGCGACATGATGCATCGACCGGCTCGCCCTCGCAGCCAGGAACAAGTGTATGTACCAGCCGATTTACAAATAGCATGGCGTACCTCCTCGCATCCTCGTTTAAGGGGATAGTGTAGCTCGCATGGGCGCGCCGTGCGCCGATGCTCAGAAAATGCAGTAATGGTCTGCTGGAGCTAACGAGCGGGGCTTCTTGTCCGACCGGGTGTTCCATTTTGGGCCACATGGGTATGGGCTTGTGCCTGCCTGCTCGACATACTTAATGTCGACAGCCCCTGCGTAAAGGAGGACGTATCCATGGACGAGATGTTTGCCATCAAATGCCAAAACTGCGGCGGCCCCATGTACTCACACCAGGCTAAACGCAGCTTTGAGTGTGCCTATTGCGGCACGGTCGTTCCGTGGCAGGCCGATGCGGGGGAGCCCAAGAGCGCCCTGGGCATTCGCCATGCGCCGCTGACGCTTGTCGATGGGCTGCTTAAGCTCACCCATGTGTCGCAGCTCGAGCGCCCGGTGGACCCCGACTGGTATTTCTTTCATGCGCACTGGCGCAACCAGTCGGTTCTAGAGCATCTACTGTGGGAGGACCGCGGCACGGCGCAGGAGTTCCAGGAGGCCACGCACGTGAGCATCCCGTGCCCCTTCTGCGGCGCATCCTTCGAAGGCGAGTCGACCCAGCGCGTGTTTGAGTGCCCGTCCTGCGGCAATAAGATCGGCGTTGCAGACCTACTCAAGCCCGGTACCTTTAGCAAGCGCCTGACCATGGGCGTTGGTGCGGAGTATGTACCCGAGCAGGGTATTCCCTGTGAAATCTCGCCGCAGCAGGCACGTGCCAACGCGCTGCAGCTGGTGCGCCAGTATGCGGAAGCCTTTGCCGGTCACGATGTAGAAGACGCGATCCAAAACGACATGATGCTCTTCTACTTTCCCATGGCGCTCGCGGATTTGCGCATGATGGCGTCCTTCCCGGGCAAGGGGCTGAGCAAGGAGACCTTGGTGTACTACGAGGTGCTCGACTGGGCATATCCGCGGGCAAACTACCTGGACGTTCGTCTTATGGGCATTTTGGAGCCGTGGGACTTTGCCAAGGTTGGGCCGTTCGATCCCGCCATGCAGGAAGGCGACTTTCGCGTTGTTTCCGTCGATGCGTCTACCAAGGACCAGGTGGTCATTGATAAGCTGGCGCTCGACATTGCCGGAAACGATGCCGAGGCGGTGTTGGGGCTCAATAAAAAGAGTATCCGCACGTGGGCGCGCAAGGCCCGCAAGCACAAGGATGGTCTGGTGATGGTGCCGGTCTACTTTGTCGATCGTCCGGCGTCGGACAGCCGCGAAGGCGAGCAGGTGCGCATTGCCGTAAACGGCCAGACGGGTCGTGCGGCCGCGGTAGTGTTTAGCGACAAGCGCGAGACACATGTGGTGGCACCGCTCAGCCCGAGCCTGCACCTGTCTAGCGAAAGTACCGTGCACGCCACGCCCATCGAGGTCAAATACGTTAAATCGCCGTTTCTGTACCAGATCGTGCGCCATGGAGGCGGCGGGCAACCGCGTCAGGTGGCAGCGGCAGTCGAGGGCTCCTACCGAGAGGAAAAGCCCAAACGCAAGGGCCTGTTCGGCGCGATCTTTGGGAAGTAGGGGGGCGGTACGGGACAGTACGCAGTAGTGCGAGCTGTCCGTCGTAGTAGATCTAAATAAACGGTGGGACGGCTGCAAAAGAGCCGCCCCACCGGGTAAAATCAAGGTGTGCCGCGGAACCCGCTCCTCAGTCGGTCAACTTTGGAAGCGCGGGCAACGCAGGAGCTAATGTCTAAAGGGCCGGCTGCAACCGGCCCTTTTCTATGACCCCCTTCTCCACCCATCCCCTGGTTTGGAACAGTGTCGATCTAACGGGCAATCAAACCTCTAGCTCTCTTTGAATTGGGTAGTCATCTGCCCGAAGAAACTAAGTTCGGATGGCTCATAAAGGAGCAAGTCGCCGTCCGCGGTCTTGTAGACTCCGCAGGGAAGATAACGCCCGTCGGGGAGGACATAGAGGTCTCCTTCCTCCTTCATCCCTGCTGGGAGTAGCGGAATCTCGTGCTCGTCCACTTGGAACTCATCTATGTGTGCAGTCTTCCTCTCCATGATGCCTCCTAGCTTGTTTCTGCTGCCGCCGCGATCTAAAACAGGCAGTTCTCAATCAGCTCCTTGCCGCGTAGGGTGTCTATCCACTCCTGTGGAATTGCGTCCATGCCGTAGGCCGTGCCGGCGAGGGCGCCTGCGACGGCTGCGGTGGTGTCGGTGTCGTCGCCTAGGTTGACGGCGGCAAGCACGCAGTCTTCGTAGCTGCTGGTGTTGACGAAGCACCAGGTGGCTGCCTTAAGCGTGTCGCGCACGAAGCCGCCGGATCTGATTTCGTGCTCGGGCGCGCTTTTCAGCTGCAGCGCCCACGAGGGGAGTGCGCCGCTCAGCACGTCTCTCATCAGCTCGATAAATATGACGCATGTGTCGGTCGATGTTCTATGAGCGTGGGTGATTGCAGAGACCTCACGGATCTCTTCGTCCGTCGCATCGGTGAACGCCAGGGGCGCGATGCGCATGAGCGAACCGTTGCCGTTGTCGCGCTCGCCGGAGCCTCCTTTGCCGGTACGCAAGGCGCGGGCGGTCGTGCCGCCGTAATCGAAAACGCCGTCGATCGTATACTCGCCACGGGCAATCCAGCCTACGAACTTGTCGCGCATGTCCGCGGTGTCGATATACCCGAGCTCCCTAATCGAGTCACAGGTGGCAGGCGTCATAGATGTGTCGTCGCTCCAGGTGCCGGCGGGTTGCCCATGTGTGCCGTAGCCAATCATGTCGGTGCATTCGAACGTGCCGCGAGGCATAAACTCGTATGGAACGCCCAGCGCGTCGCCGACGGCAAGTCCGTAGATGCAGTCGCGCAAAGACGGTTTTGGTGTGCCCATTCGTATCTCCCGCTTTCCTCTTGAGGGATGCTGCTTAATAGATAATGGCTGGCTAATGGCGATTATCATAAAGCCTGGCGGGGACAGAAACTGCGACGTCGTCGGAGGTCTTCGAGAAAGGGTCTCGTGGCTACTAGAATGAAATGCTAGGGAAAACAGAGGCGCAGTAGCCGGCTGTTGACCGCCTGCACCTTGGCCTCAGCAGCCACGCGAAGGCGCAGGAATTCGTCAACGTGTTCAATATGGTGATGTGATCGGGCGCTTTCGAACACAAAAAACCGGGATGCAAGGAGTCGCACCTTGCATCCCGGCTGAGTTAAAGCGGCGCTGCTGCATGCCGTTGGAGCTTTAGCGCTTGATCTCGATATCGTCGAGCTTGACGTCCATGGCCTCGGTCTTGGCCTGGGCGATGTCATCGGCAAACTCCAGGGACTTCATCATGGTCTCGACGGCGTCCTTGTGCTCTTCGACGTTGTCGATGCGCACATACACGCTACCACCGTCAACGTCGATGATCTCGACGCCCTCGGGGACCTCGACCTTAAACCAAATGAAGTCGGTCCGCATATCCACGGCTGGCTTTTCTGTTCCGCCGCCACCGCCACTGCCGGTAGCGCCACCGCTTCCGCCGCAACCCACCAGGGCAACCGCGGCAAAGAGACTGATGCAGAGGGTGACAATCGCAAAGGCCTTCTTTTTCATGGTCGTGTCTCCTCATCTGTAACCGCCCATGGATTACCTGCCTTTACTGTACGCACGGGCGGCTCGCGCGGGTGGGCCATGTGTCCCATGCTTGCGGTGCCGACGCCTATCGTGTGTCATAGAAATCCGCGATGGCCAGATGCGCTGACGCTCATGTGCTTATGGGCTAGACTTAGCACCATTACTTGATCGATACAGTTGGCCGGCGGTTGCCGCCCGACCGATCTATATGACTTGAAGGTGCGTGCGTATGAGCCAAGAGATGATGGATAAAACCTGTCGCGGATTTGCCGAGGCGCTTGCCGCGCGCGAGCCGGTTCCCGGCGGCGGCAGCGCGAGCGCCTTTGTGGGCGCGCTGGGCGCCTCGCTGTGCGGGATGGTCGCTCGTTATGGGTCGACCAATCCCGCGCTTGCTGATCGTGCAGATGACCTGACGCGCGCGTTTGCTCAGGCTGATGAGCTGGCCCAGGAACTTGTCGAGTTGGTCGCCGAGGACGTTCGCGCGTACGGCCAGGTGTCCGCGGCGTACGGTATTCCGCGTGACGATCCGGCTCGACCGGCTGCGATTCAGGATGCGCTGCACGTGGCGGCTATGCCACCGTATCGCATTATGGATGCCTGCGGGCGCGCGCTGGCGCTGCTCGAGGACATGGCGGACAAGGGGTCGCGCCAGCTGCTGTCCGACGTGGCGTGCGGTGCCGTGTTCTGCCGCGCCGCCATGCAGGGCGCGAGTCTGACGCTCTTTGCCAACACCACATCTATGAAAGACCGGGCGCGCGCCGAGGAGCTCGAGGCGGCGTGCGATGATCTGTTGGATACGTGGCTGCCGCGCGCCGATGCGCTGGCGCGCCGCGCCGCCGACGCAGCCAGGAAGAGGGGATAGCCATGGCCGAGCTGCTCAAGGGTGCTCCCGTTGCCCGTGCCTTGACCGAGGAACTCGCTGCTCGCTGCGCCGTCCTGCGCGAACGCGGCGTTGTGCCGACGCTGGCCATCGTTCGTGTGGGCGAGCGCGAGGACGATCTATCGTACGAGCGCGGCGCCCTCAAGCGCTGTGAAAAGGCTGGCATCGATGCTCGCAGCGTTTTGCTTCCTGCCGATGCTTCGCAGGATGAGCTGCTGGCGGCTATTAAGGACATCAATGCCGACCCCGCCGTTCATGGATGCCTAGTGTTTCGCCCGCTGCCCGCCGGGCTTGACGAGGATGCGGTTGCCGCGGCGCTCGATCCTGCCAAGGACGTTGACTCCATGACGCCGGCCTCGCTGCTTGCCACGCTTTCGGGGCGAGGCGAGGGCTTTGCTCCTTGCACGGCCGAGGCCGTGTTGGCGTTGCTGGACCATTACGGTGTTGAGCTGGATGGGGCCAAGGTCGCGGTCGTCGGTCGGTCTCTGGTGATTGGCCGTCCCGTTGCCGCCATGCTTACGGCTCGCAATGCCACGGTGACGACGTGCCATACGCATACGCGCGACCTTGCTGCCGAGTGTCGTGCGGCTGATGTTGTGGTTGCGGCCGTTGGGCGCGCGCGCACGATTGGCGCGGATGCGGTTCGCGAGGGTCAAACGATCATCGATGTGGGCATTAACTGGGACGAGGCCGCCGGCAAGCTGGTCGGCGACGTCGATTTTGATGCTGCGGAGCCAATCGTTAACGCCATCACACCTGTGCCGGGCGGCGTGGGGGCTGTGACCACCGCGATTCTCGCCAAACACGTGATCGAAGCGGCCGAGCGCGCATCGAAATAGGCTTTTGACCACGGGGGCTGCCGAGGCTGTGGTTTCGCCCTTTTTGCACCGAAGCGATACACTGTTGCCGTTTGATTTCTTCGCTCAAGGAGGATGCGCATGCCGTGCACAACGATTTTGGTTGGTAAGAACGCGAGCTACGACGGGTCGACGCTGGTTGCCCGCAACGAGGACTCGCCCAATGGGGTATTTGAGCCCAAGCGCATGCGCGTAGTGCATCCCGACGAGCAGCCGCGTGTCTACACGAGTGTCCTGAGCCACCTGACCGTTGAGCTGCCCGACAATCCCATGCGTTACACAAGCGTCCCCGACGTTGTCCCGGGTCATGGCATTTGGGCCGAGGCCGGTTTCAACGAGCTCAATGTTGGCATGTCCGCAACCGAGACGCTCACCACCAACGAGCGCGTCCGCGGCGCCGATCCGCTCGTGGACTACGTGCCCGCCAAGGGTAACGAGGGCGAGGACGGCTATGTGCCGGCGCAGCCCGGTGGTCTGGGCGAGGAGGACATGGTGACCCTGGTGTTGCCGTATGCCAAGTCCGCCCGCGACGGTGTGCGCATTCTGGGCGACCTGCTCGAGCGCTACGGCACCTACGAGAACAACGGCATCGCCTTTAGTGACGTTGACGAGATCTGGTGGCTCGAGACCATCGGCGGCCACCACTGGATCGCCAAGCGCGTACCCGACGACGCCTATGTGACCATGCCCAACCAGCTGGGTATCGACAGCTTTGACTTGGACGACGCCGAGGGCGCGCAGATCGACCACATGTGCTCTGCCGACCTGCGCACCTGGATGGCCGAGTGGCATCTGGACCTGACGCTGGGCGTTAAGGGCGACGGTCCCGCCGCGGTCTTTAACCCGCGCGAGGCCTTTGGCTCGCACAGCGACAGCGACCACGTCTACAACACACCGCGTGCCTGGTACATGCAGCGCTGCCTCAACCCCAGCGATGTGTGGGACGGTCCCGACGCCGACTACACGCCCGAGAGCGACGACATTCCCTGGAGTCGCGTGCCCGAGCGCAAGGTGACCCTCGAGGACATCAAGTACGTGCTTTCGAGCCACTACCAGGGCACGGAGTACGACTGCTACGGCAGCAAGGGCACGCCCGCCACGCGCGGCGCCTATCGTCCCATCGGCATCAACCGCAACAGCCAGCTCGCCGTGCTGCAGCTGCGCCCCTATGCGCAGCCGGCGTATCGCGCCGTGCAGTGGATGGCGTTTGGCTCTAACTCGTTTAACGCGCTTGTGCCGCTGTACGCCAATGTCGAGACCATGCCCGAGTACTATGCCGACACGCAGGCTCGCGTGACGTCCGAGAATTTCTATTGGGCGAATCGCCTGATTGGCGCCTTGGCCGATGTTCGCTTCCATGAGTGCGGTCGCGCGGTCGAGGATTATCAGGAGAAGGTCGGCGGCATGGGCCACAAGCAGATTCACGACGTTGACGCCGTTGTAGCCGTACTGCCCGAGGCCGAGGTGCCCGCCGAGCTCGCCCGCGCCAACGAGGCCTTTGCCGAGTTTGTGCGCGTGGAGACCGATGCCCTGTTGGGCAAGGTGCTCTACACCACGAGCTGTGCCATGAAGAATTCCTTCGCGATGAACGATAACATTAGGTAAAAGCCACATTGCAGCGAACGAGCGGGGCAAACGCCGTCAAAGGCTTTGCCTCGCTCGATTTCTATCCCGGCGACAAACGATTTTGTGTCGTTTGCCCAATCTTGGGTACAAGTAGGCCAATGAAGTTGTTCACGATTGGAGCCAACCATGGTTATGAAATTCGATCAGCTTGTTAACGGTGCCATCAACGTGGGCTTCGGTGCCGCCGCCGTTGCCGTCGAGGGCGGCAAGAAGGTCCTCGACGACCTCAATGCCAAGGGCGAGCAGGTGCGCAAGGACGCCGGCACCCCCGATATCGCCCGCAGCGTGTCCGACATGTTCGAGCAGGCCGGCGGCACCATCTCCGACCTGACCGAGCGCCTGGGCATGCAGGGCGAGACCGCGGCCCAGCGCGTGCTCGACGAGCTCATCCTCGCCCGCGTGCGCGTCATGACCGCCCCCGAGCGCACGGCCTTTTTGGCCCATGTGCGCGACATCGTCGATTCGGTCGAGGACAACGTGACCTCGGTGCCCGTCGAGTCCGTTGAGCCCGACGATGCAGAGGACGCCGAAGAGGCCGAGTAGCAGCGCAGATGGCAGATTCCACCACCGATTACAACAATCAAGATCCCTTGGGTGACGAGACGGCGGTTGTCGACGAGGTCGAGGCCGCCGTCTCGGGCGCTCGCAAGAAGCCGCGCGCTGTCGATATGGTCCCTGAGGAGCCCGACGCGATGGCGCCGGACGAGGAATACCAGCTCACGCCGGCAGGTCGTCGTGAGCGCATTGGGCAGATCGTTCGTCTGATCAAAAAGTACCGCGTATGGGACAACCTCACGCCGGTGCGCCTGCGTCGTCTGCTCGAAGAGCTCGGCCCCATGTTCGTTAAAATGGGGCAGATTCTGGCTAACCGCTCCGAGATCTTGCCGCAGCGGTTTTGCGACGAGCTGCGCCGTCTGCGCTCCGACGTAGAGCCGGTGCCGTATGAGGTAGTGCTCCGCTGTTTGGAAGAGGAATACGGCCAGCGCCTGGGGCAGATATTCGACGCGATTGACCCCAACCCGCTCGGTAGCGCGTCGCTCGCGCAGGTGCACCGCGCCCGTCTGGTGACCGGCGAGGACGTGGCCGTTAAGGTGCAGCGCCCCGGCGCGCAGCAGGTGATGGCTCAGGACATCGACATCATTCGCTCGGTGGTACGCATCGTTTCCAAGTTCGTCAACACTGATCAGTTTGTGGACCTGCATGGCGTGGTCGAAGAGCTGTGGACCTCGTTTCGCGAGGAGACCAACTTTTTGGCCGAGGCCAAAAACCTCAACGATTTCTATGACTTCCACAAAAGCGTGCATGGCGTCTCGTGTCCCAAATCCTACTTGGACCTTTGTACCGAACACGTCGTGGTCATGGACTACATTGACGGCATCTCCATTGCCGATCCCGAGCGCCTGGTGGCCGAGGGTTATGACTTGGAAAAGATTGGCGCCGCGATCGTCGAGGACTACTCGACGCAGGTGCTCGACGACGGCTTTTTCCATGCCGACCCGCATGCGGGAAACATCATCCTTAAAGACGGGATCGTCTACTTTATTGACCTGGGCATGGTCGGGCGCATGTCGAGTCACGACCGCGGTATCGTCAAGGACATGATTTTCGCCGTGGCCGAAGGTGACGTGCCCAAGCTCAAGGATTCGCTTATGCGCTTTGCCGTGACGCGCGGCGATTCTGCCGAGCTCGACCATTCGGCCTTTTTGTCCGACTTGGACTTTATCGTCGCCGACTTTGCAGGGCTTGATCTTAAGGACCTGGATATCGGCGAGTTTTTGACCTCGCTGTTAAATCTGGCGCGCAAAAACGACGTTGAGCTGCCGAGCGTGGTGACGATGTTCGCGCGCGGCATGGTGACGCTCGAGGGTCTGCTGACCGAGTATATGCCCGACGTCAACATGATCCAGATCATCCAGGCGCACATCAAAAACGAGAAGAGCACCTATGCGCGCGTCCGCGAAATGGGGCGCGATCTTGCCGCGAGCAGCTATCGCGCGGCAAAAGGCTCGCTCGAGGCGGCCGAGTATCTGGGCTTGGCGTCGCGCATGCTCACGCGCGGCCAGCTTAAGGTGAACACGCAGATCATGAGCAGCGATAAGGCGCTGCGACAGCTGGGTGGAATTATCGACCGCATGTCGATGGCAATTGTGATCGCCGGCCTGTTTATCGGCTCGTCGGTTGTGTACTACGCGCGCATCGAGCCGGTTGTGTTCGGTATTCCGGTCATTGGCTTTATGGGCTACGTGAGTGCGCTGGTGCTGGCGCTGATGCTGGGCCGCGAGATCTGGCGCAACAGTCACGGCGGCAAGCGTTAATGGCCCCTGGGGGACGGAGGAAAACGGATCATTTTGCCTTGCGTCGCGCCGGCGTGGGCTGGTCCGAACAAAACTATGCCGGTTTACGGGGCTGGAGCGCCGAACCTCGAGCATACCGAAATTCGCGCTTTTAAAACCGCAGGTAGATGAGTCGTTGGTTTTCGAAAATGGCAGATATGGTTGCGAAGTGCTGAATCAGCCCCGTAAACCGACATAGTTTTGAAACGGGCTGTTCTTGCATGGTCCGACGACAGTCCTTCCTATCGCAAACCATAGCTTTTACCTTGGGCTTCGCCTGCGTGCGGGGCCCTTTTGCGTGCTACCATACCGACAGTAATAATCGATGGCCTAGATGGTGGTGCGGAGACGCACGAATGCGCGGTTTTCCTGCGTGTTTGGGAGAATCGGGGTGCAAGTCCCCGGCTGTACCAGTAACCGTAATTCCTCTTGGCCCGGGATGGTCGCGTCGCAGATCGGACGGCGTGCCCGGGCCGGTAAGGTTAAGTCGGATCGCCTCCCATCTTGTACGCGGCCGCGGCGCATGCCGCCGGTACACGTTGGGCTCTGGAGGGAAGGGGGACCCCGATGGGGGTACTCGAGCGCAATGTGCGCGATGACGTGGGGCAGCCGCTGGGCAATGCTCCAAGTTCAGACAATAGGAGACAAATGGATATGTTTGAGGACGAGCGCCAGCGCGCCTCGTGGCGTCGTCATGGAGCGATTGCCCGCGGCGTAGCCAAGCGCGGTCTGGTGGCGTTCCTGGCTTTTGCCATGGCTTTTGGTACCACACCGGCGCAACTTTGGGCCGAGGGCGCCGAGGGCATTGCCGAGGCCGTGACGCAGACTGCGGAGACGAAGTCGGCGGAGGAGCAGGCTGCCGGCGAGGGTGACGCCGATGCTGCCGGTACGGATGCCGCCGCGTCTTCCGGTACCGTTGCGACCTCCGAGCAGTCGAGCGCACCGCAGCCGAGTGCTGTCCAGAGCGCAGCGGGGAGCAGCGCCGTCGCGGTGCAGAGCGATGACGCACTTACGATTTTCTCTCTAACGTTCGAGAACCTATCGACCGGCGAGCAGTCTTATGCCGGTTACACTACGTCGGATACGATTTTGGTCCATGCCTTTCAAAAAGTTAATGGGGCTAGGACCGAAATTGATTCATCCGATCTCAGTTATCAGTGGCAAGAGGGTCCTAAACAGAGCAGGAAAGACTCGGATTACACCGATATTCCCGGCGCTACTGAGCAGACCCTAAAGCTTGCCGAGTATGCCGGTAAGTCTGTCCGTTGCGTGGTGACACCTAAAGCGGGTGGCGACTCATATGCTAATCGCGGGACGACTCTGGTCACCGCCGCCGATAGCGTTAGTGTTTCGAGCGTCACCCTCGATAAGAGCGGTAAGGTTTACGCCGGAGATGTGATTTCTGCAACGGCGAAGTCGGGTACAACGGACGTCTCCGCGGACTCTCGCGTTTCCTGGCAGTGGTACTACGGCGACTCGAGTTCCGTTAGCGCTTGCACCAATAAAATCACTGGGGCAACGAGTCGTACTTTTACGGTTACGGCTGACCTGTTTGGCAAATACCTCGTTGCCAAAGCTACGAGCGCTTCTGGCGAGACTACTCCTGACGTTGCCGTTGGTCCTGTTTCGGAGGCTGGTGCGGTCGAGCTGTACGGCGTTACGGTCGAGGGCGCTTCTTCTACTGGGGCCGTGCATGTGGGCAACGTGCTCACGGCTAAGGCGACCAAGGGCAACTCTTACACGAACGTTGGATCTACCGATACCGTTCACTATCAGTGGCAGTACGCCGACGCCAAGTCGACGTCCGACGCCGCGTTCAAGAATATCGACGGTGCCGCCGACTCTGCCAGCTATACGGTTGCGGCCGATATGGTGGGCAAGTACATCCGCGTGATCGCCACGAGTGAAAACTCCGTTAAGAGCACACAGAAGAAGTACTACGGCAGCACCACCTCGGTTGACCCCGTGGGTCCGGTGACGCTTGCCGGTCAGTACACGCTTAAATCTGTCGAGCCGGCAGAGGCTTCGACGGCTACGCTCAACGTGGGCACGACGCTTACGCCCAAGGTCCGTATCCCCGACTCTTCGAGTTGGTCGGATTCCGCTCTGCCCGATGACGCCAAGCTGACCGTCACCTGGTATGCCAAGGGCGCCGATGACGCTAATTGGACCAAGGTCACCGATAACCTTGACGCCTCCACCGGTGCGCTGACTATCACCGATGCGCTTGTGGGCAAATCCCTCAAGCTCGAGGCCTCGGCGCTCGACAACACCGTTACGTGGACCTCTAGGGACACGGTGCTGCCGGTGGGGGAGTATAACCTGCTGCGCGTCGTGAGCACGCCTCAGCTCCAGAGCAAGTCGACCAACCTTGTCGCGGGCGATAGCGTCTCTGCCGATGTGTACGCTAAGCGCGTCGACGGCTCGACCACTAACGGCTCGACCACTAACGGCGTTAAGCTTTCTGCCGACAGCGCCGATATCTCTTGGTATGCGGCCGACGCCTCCGATGCGGCGGATGATGATTGGACTAAGCTCGAAGTAACGGGTGCCAAGATCCAGGTTCCCGATGCGGCCGGTAACAAGTACCTTAAGGCTGTTGCTGCGAGTGGCTCTTCCGAGGTCGAGGTCGTCTCGGCCAACAAGGTCATCAAGGCCGGTTCGCTCGAGGCTGCTGCTCAGAAGCTCAGCGATAAAAACGCGCTGATAAGCGTCGCCTACAGTGCTGATGGCGGTAACGTCAACGACGCGTTGAAGGCTCAGCTCAAGCAGCTCGGCTTTGATGATATCGACGTTAAGACTAAGACCGCCAGCTTCAGCTCTTCGTATGAGGGCGCTGAGGTCGGCATCTCCTCTACGTACGATAAGACTAACGGCGATGTCACGTTCTTCTATCTCGATCCCAACGCGTCTAGCGGCTGCAGCATTGACCAGCTGCGTCGCGCGAGCGTTACGTTCGTGCTCTCGCGTGATGGCAAGTCGGTTGAATACAAGCCGACTAAAACTGTTGAAATCGCTTGGAACGAAGGCAAGCTTCAGGACCTGCTCGACAACGCCGCCGAGCAGCTTTCCATCGGCTATGCCACGGGCGATACCGCCGAGAGCGTTACCCAGAATCTGACGCTGCCATACAGGGCGGGCGCCAACAAGAAGTTCTCCGTCGAGTGGACGAGCTCCGATACCGATGCCCTGTCTGTTTCGGGCAACGGCTGGGACGACTACACGGGCAAGGTCGCGCGCAAGTCGAGCGACCGCGAGGTCACGCTGACCGCCAAAGTCTCGGTGTTGTCGAACGTCTCCGATGTCAAGGTGACCGGTGGGGCCACGCATGCCGTTACTGTCAAGGGCGACCCCGATAAGGTTGCATCCGACAAGGCCGACCTGCAGGCAAAGGTCGATGCGGCCTTTACCTACGACAATATCAAGTACTACGGCACCAAAACGGTTGCCGACAAGGACGGCCTAACCGCCGACCTGCAAATGCCACAGCCCAAGAACCTTGGCGTCGACGGCAAGTATTACAAGGTCGAGTACTCCGCCAGCACCGATGACATCACGTTTAACGGTTACAAGGGTACGGTCTATCAGCCGCTGCCTGGCGCCGAGGCAGCGAAGACCAAAGTCACCCTTACGGTGACCGATAAGTCCAACGCCGAAGTCACGGCAAGCAGGACCCTCGACTTTGCGATTTCTCCTCAGAATCAGGACGAGCTCAATGCCGAGTTGTTCCACCTTAGCCTTGCGAAGTCTTCGTTCTACTTGGGTATTCTTGATGGCCAAAATGCCTCCAGCGTGACGGGCAACCTGCATGCACCGCTTAAGGTGTATGGCCAAGGACTCGGCGTTAACTGGTGCTATTCCACCGAAGAGGCTTCGGGACATTACGGCTTCGTGTTTAGTGAGCTCCCCGGTGGCACGGAGAACACCTATCGTTTGCTCAAGTCGAGCAAACCGAGGGTTATCGCGCATGAGACCCTTATCCTCACTCAGCCCGAATACAACACGAAAGTCACGATTAGCGGCCGTCTAAAGAGCGAACGTTTTGCCCGTTATGCCGAGCGCTATCCCGACAACTCGGACTACGCGGTGCTTGCCGGCTTGGATGTTTCTGCGACGGTAAACGTCAAGGGAACGACGGGGCTCGACAACCCGAACGAGGGCAAGACCATTACGGTGACGGCCAAGGTCACGGGCGTCTCCGCAAGTGATGCCGACGGCAACTACACCGAGCAATCGGTGGTGCCCTTGACCGAGCTTACGCTTCCCGCCGACGATGACACGACGGCCGAGTCGGTACTCGAGCAGCTTATGACGGCTGCCGGTTGTACGAACCTTGAGGCAAACGCCTTGGGTCTTACGAGTGCGACGATGCCCGATGGCCGCGTGCTGGGCACAACGAGCGCCGCGCCGTACAGCTTCTGGTCGTTTTACGTAAACAATGGGTTTGCGAACTTCGGCGCCTCGAGCTATTGCCTTAAGAACGGCGATTGCGTCGAGTTCCGTTACGTTAAGGGCGATGGCATACAGAAGCCTTCGTCGGCGCCTGCCACCAATCCTGGGGCTGAGCATCCCGATGTCGATACGGCATGGAATGGCTTTGCGAACGGTGGCTCGGGATCCGCAACGGATGCCCTTACGCCTACGACAAAGACCGATACGCCTTCCTGGGCGCTCAACCTTTTAACCGAAGAGCAGCAGAAGGCAGGCGCAAGCGCCTCTGCGTCTGACCCCATTGTCGCGAACGGAAAGGTGTACCTTGTCACGGGCGCTTCGGTATGGGGCGGAAAGACGTGGAATGCCGTTCTGAATGAGATCGACCCCGAGACGGGTTCCGTAGTACGCTCGCTTGAGCTTGGCTCTTCCATGGATAGCACCTGCCGTCCCGTTATTGCGCAGGGCATCATTCTGATTCCGCTTTCCGGTGGCTATCTGCAGGCTGTTTCGGCGAAAACGTTTAAGACGCTGTGGTATTCCGATGCCTTCGCTATGCAGAATCAATCTTCGTTGACCGTTGACGGCGACTACGTCTATATCAACACCCTTGATTGTTGGTCTGCCAATGGCAATGACGTGCAAAACGGTACGGTCAGGCGCATCAATATTCACACGGGCGCCATCGCCGGTAGCGCCTCCGTCGCTGACGGAGGTTACTACTGGTCCGGCGGCCTGATGGTCAATGGCTACTATGTCGTTGGCGGAGATTTCGGCCAGGTGCGCGTGTATTCTGCCGATCTGTCAAAGCTTGTTGGTTCGATTAAGCTGTCTGGTGGCAACATCCGTTCGGCGCTTACCGTTCATGACGGCTATATATATGCTGTTACGCGCGACGATGGTACGTTGCACAAGCTGACCATTGGTTCCGATGGTTCCATTACTGAGGCCGCGAAAGTTCAGTTTGCCGCTTATTCGACTTCGACGCCCGTTTTCAGTGGTAAGTATGCTTTTATTGGCGGGACAACCGTGAACAATTGGAAGGCTAAGGCTAAGGCCAAGGCTACGGCTAAGGGCCTACTTTCGATCATTGACCTCTCCGATATGAGTGTGAAGCAGATTACGAAGGCCGATGGCGAAGAGCTTGGCTTTGAGTCCAAGGGCACGCCGCTCGTCTCAACACATGATGGCGAGACGTACGTATATTTCACCTTGAACGGCGCCAAGGGCAATTGGCCTAACTACACTACCGGCGGTGGCGTGTACATGTACAAGCTGGGCGATGCCGAGGCAACCGAGGTGTTCGTTCCCGGTTCTGGATATGCCAACTATTGCATGGCTTCGGTTGTCTGCGATCAGTTCGGCAATCTGTATTACACCAACGATTCGGGCCATCTCTTCTGTGTGAAATCTCAGGCACATCGTGTCAAGTTTGATGCTCAGGGCGGCTCTGCGACTGGCGATCAGACGCCTGCTTCCGGCTCGACCGTCACCAAGCCGGCCGATCCGACGCGTGAGGGCTACACCTTTGGTGGCTGGTATACCGATGAGGCTTGCACAAAGGCGTATGACTTTAGCGCTGCGGTGACGGCCGATATGACGCTCTACGCTAAGTGGACCAAGAATGCCGTTACCCCTGGCGGTAACGGCGGCTCTGGCTCCAACGGCGGCAATGGCGGCTCGGGTAATGCTGGTTCTGGCTCCGGTAACGGCACAAACGGCCAGCAGGCTGGCGGTGCTGTTGCTCCGGGTCAGAAGCCGGTGTCCACCACGACCAAGACCGAGACCAAGGACGGCAAGGATTCCAAGAAGGATTCCGACAAGTCCGACAAGAAGGACAGCAAGAAGTCTGATAAGAAGTCCAGCAAGTCCAGCTCCAAGTCCGATACGGGCTCGGCTGCCGCGACTACCGCTAAGAAGTCCGCTGAGGCTCTGGCACAGGAGTCTGGCTTCAACCCGCTCGCCATTGTCGGCGTAGCGGCCGGCGTGATCGGGCTTGCGGTCATTGGCGTGTTCGTGTTTACCAAGCGCCGGTAGGTGAGAGCTGTGTCCAATAAACCTCAGGATGCCGACTCCAAGCAACCCGACTCGTCGTTCATTCAGCTCGACGATGCTAAGCAAAAGGGCGCCGCCTCGGCGGCGTCCGCCTCTCGGCGTAAGGCGCTGCTTGGCTCTCTGACGGCCGTCTGCATCGCGCTGATTGTCGTCTCGCTGGGCTTTGTTCACCCTTCCGCCAGCGGTGCCTGGTCCATCGATTGGATCGCTCGGGCCGTGGCGGGGAGGAGCGTTGCCGACTCTGGCTCTATCGCCTCTCGCAAGACGGAGACAGCGGGCTCCTCGTCTTCTGACGCTGTGGACTCCGAGTCCAAGGACTCGAATGAATCGGATTCCAAGGACGCTTCCGAGTCTTCGGACGAGAAGTTAGACAAGGATTCGAAAGGGAAGAAGTCCGAAGGCAAGGGCGGCAAGAAGTCCAACAACGCGTCTGCCGGACAGGACTCCGAATCCGCTGGTGGATCGAGTTCTTCAAACGGCTCCTCTTCGGGCGGCGGCTCGGCGGCCGGCGGTGGGTCTGCATCCAACAGCGGCAACGCTTCTGCTGGCAATCAGGGCGGCTCGCAGCAGCCTGGCTACATTACTGTGACGGTCTCAGTGACGTCGAGTGCCGTGGGTAACCCGGTGTCTTCTGGCGGTACGTTCACCTTCAACGAGGGCGCTACCCCCTACGATGCTTTGTGTGCACTGGGCCTTTCCGTCAATGCGCACGGTTCGTCGTACGGCACGTATGTCGCCGCTATCGGTGGTTTGGCCGAGAAGGAGCACGGTGGTACAAGCGGCTGGATGTACTCCGTTAACGGTGTGACGCCCAACACGGCTTGCAGCAACTACGTTCTCTCCAACGGTGACAGCGTGGTCTGGTATTACGTAACGGGCTAAATGCCTCGACATAACACGCCAAACGGGCGGTTCGGACCAACACCCGAGCCGCCCGTTTTTATGCGAATGGGACGTCGTTTCCCAATCGAGGCTCAACCGGAAATCGCATCCCACTCTGAAGGTGAATTCCGGGACGCAATTTCCGCATCAGCATCCATTGGGAAAGCGCATCTCGTTCTAGACATCGATAACGGGATGCGCTTTCCGTTTCGGCGTCCGCGGGAAACTGCGTCCCGGAATCCACGCTCAGACCGGGATACGGTTTCCCGATGGGGCGGGTTTCGGAAAGCGTGTCCCGCTCTGGGGGCTCATTCCGGGATGGACTTTCCGCATGGGGGCTCATCTGGAAACTGCGTCCCGTTCTGTTGACTGATTCCGGGACACTGTTTCCGCTAGGACGGCGTTGCGGAAGCTGCATCCCATTCTGAGGCTGCAATCTGGGATACACTTTCCGGAACGGCGTTCATGGGGAAACTGCGTCCCATTCATGCACCGTAGCCCGCCTTCCTCGGCAGACTCTGCAAACAAAAAACCGGTTGGAACGAGAATTCCAACCGGCTGCGAAGCAAGATTATGTTGGGCCGTCTACGACCGTGCGCCTTCGAGGAAAAAGCGACGGCTAAAGTAGTTGTACCAGGTGACCAGGAACGTGGCGATGGCCTTCATGGCCTGGTAGCCGATGCTCAAAAACGTGACGCCCACAAACATGTACAGGTCGTTGAGGCCCAGGCCGATCACCGACAGGATGGTAAAGATCGTGAACTCGCGCTTACGGCTCATGCCCTCGCGATGGTCGAACACGTACTTCATGCTGAGCCAGTAGTTAACCACGACGGACGTGGTAAACGAGACCGTCGTGCTCATCAAAAAGTCGAGGTGGAACAGCTCGACGAGCGCAATAAGCATGCCCCAGTCGACGCCAAAGGAGATAAGACCCACGACAGCGAACTTGAGGAACTGCTTGGTATGAGGTTGTGCCAGCGCGTTGCGCACGTAATCACATCCAATGCGTTGATGAATCGAGCAACGAGATACTTTAGAGCTTTTGCATGGCAAACGTAAGGTCTTTGGCAAGAACTATACGAACTCGCCAAATATTCAAGAGGTAATCCGCAAACGCTGCAAATCTTCCCGTAAACGAGCAAGGCCCGCGAATAACACAGCGCTTGACGCGCGTCATCCGCAGGTCCCTGTGGTGCAACGAGGAAGCCGAGCTATTTGGTCTGCTCGCCCTCTAGGAAGATCTTTCGCGTTACAAAGTTGTAGACCATGACGAGTGCGGTAGCGCAAATCTTGGCGATATTGGCCTCGAGGCCCAGGCCGGCGTTGAGGACAAGCACGATGCCGTCGTTGAGCGCCAGGCCAATAACGGATGGCACGACAAAGATGATGAACTCGCGGCGGCGGCTCATGCCCTCCTTGTGTGCAAACACGTACTTCATGCTCGCGACGTAGTTAAAGATGAGCGAGACGATAAAACCGCTGGTGTTGGCGATCAAGATGTTGAGGCCCAGGCCGTAGTGGAGCAGATTCATGATGCCAAAGTCGATGACGGTGGCAACGACGCCGACGACGCCAAACTTTATGATCTGCGCAAGGAGCTTTTGCATGGTACCTGCCTTAGGGTGGCGCCGGGGCGCCGCGGGGATGACAAACCCAGCAAGTTTAACCAATCCCCGCAGGCGGGGCTAGGCGCGCTCCTCGATAGCACCGTTTCTATATGCATCGAGGAGCTGGCGCAGTTCTTGGATCTGACTGCGAATCCTGACGCCGGTATCGGTGTCGCTCACCATGCGGCGCCGGTCGGCCTCGTCAAAGCGGTTGGTCTCGCTTTCGATATCGATGTTGCGGGTGAGCGCCTCGGCAACGCTGGTAAAGGCCTGGTGCGACTTGAGGCGGCATCCGCGCGAGCTCGAGATGAGCGTGTAACCGGCGATGCCCGTTTTGGGGTGGTAGGCGCGACAGAAACCGCCGTCGATGACCAGCAACTTTCCGTTGGCGCGGATGGGCTGCTCGCCCTTGGTGGTCTTGACGGGCGTATGGCCGTTGATGATATGGCCCGTCGGCGAGCAAGCCATGGGGGCGACGCCAAACTCCCGCATGATGTCGTCGCAAACGGACGAGGACGTGGTGAGCGTGTAGTACGGGTCCATCGGCTCGACCCACGTGCTCTTGTCGGCAATGTAGGCGCGCTCGAAGGTGCGCACCACGCGTCCGCTGGCGGGTGAGTTAAAGCCGATCCACAGGTACCACATCCAATCGAGGGCATCGCGGTCGCCGACGCGCCAGGCGCGACGGGCGATATAGTCGCAAAAATCAAAATAATCGCGGCCGGCGTGCCAGGTACCCAGGCAGTTCATGCTGCTAAAGGTGCCGTCTTCGTTGAGCGGTACGCAGCCGTGGAACAGCAGATTGCCGTTGGCGACCTTATACATGGAGCCGTGGGTATAGAGGAAATCGATGTGGCGATACAGATGATCGGCGGTGACAAATTCGGACACGAGCTTGTCGATGATGTGCTGCTCCTCGGGCGTGAGCGTGTAGGGGTCCGCTGGATCGACGGTGGGGAAGTCGTTAGTCGTGAGCGGCCACACGCTGCCGTCGGCGAGGGTGACCGTGCCGGCATCGTGATCGACCTTGTCGAGCAGTAGACGGTCGGCCATGTCGAACTCGGGGTGGCGCTGGATAATCTGGCCCTCGAGCTTAAAGAGCAGAACGTTGATGGCTTTGATGAGCGGGCTGATGGGCTCGCCGGCGGTATAGGTAGCGTTGGCAAAGGCGACAAGCTCGCGCAGCGAGATGCCGTAGTCGTTCTCGAGAATCTCGTAGTTGTCGTAGCGCAGGTTGTTGCGTAGCACCGTGGCGATGCAGGCGGGCTCGCCGGCAGCGGCGCCCATCCACAACAGATCGTGGTTGCCCCACTGAATATCGAGCGAATGATAGGTGAGCAGGCGGTCCATAATCTTGGCCGCGCCGCCGCCGCGGTCGAAGATGTCGCCCACCAAGTGCAGGTGGTCGACGGCGAGGCGCTTGATGAGCGAGGCGAGCGACTCGATAAAGTCGTCGGCGCTGGCGGTCTCCAAGATGGATTCGATAATGCGCTCGTGATAACGCACGCGGTAGTTGTTCTCGTCCGGATGCGTGTGCAGCAGCTCGTCGATGATGTAGGCGTAATCGCGCGGGATGGCCTTACGTACCTTGGAGCGGGTGTAGCGGCTCGAAAGCGAGCGGGCAACCACAATGAGCTGGTTGAGCATGGTCTTGTACCAGGTGGGCGAGTCCTCGTGCCGGCTGCGGACCAGATCGATCTTCTCGCGCGGGTAGTAGATGAGCGTGCACAGCTCGCCCTTTTCGTTAAAGGAGAGCGTGTCGCCAAAGATTTCGTCGACATGCTCGCGCACGACGCCCGAGCAGTTGTTGAGGATGTGCATAAAGGCTTCGTACTCGCCATGCACATCGCTCATAAAATGCTCGGTGCCCTTGGGCAGGTTGAGGATGGCCGAGAGGTTGATGATCTCGGTGAATGCGGATTGCTCGGTGGGGAACTGTCTCGACAGCAGGCGCAGATACTTGAAGTCTTGCGGATTGCGATCGAATGCGACCATGAAACACCTTCCGATGTGGTTGGTAAAACTGATAAACAGCGTCAAACGTTTATCAGTATGCGCCGCTTTTGTTTCAATTGGGGTTAGGAGATTGAATTGTTGGCCGAACGGTTTGCTAAATCGATTTAGTCGAGGTAGATATGGCGGTTGAGTGGAGACGTAGGGTCGTTTTTGCAGGCGCATACCTCCGGGATCGCTAGAGATGATGACGGTAAAGATGTTCACTACCTTTGGTTCAATTTGGTAAATAACGGACATTTGTACCGTATTCACGCATGCTGTGCGATAATTTGCGCAACAATGAGTAAGGAGCCTCATATGAGTGATTTTGTCCTGACCTGTGAATCCGCCGCCGATCGAACCCGTGAGTTCTTTGCGTCGCGCAATATTCCTGTCGTGTGTTTTCATTACGAGATCGACGATGTTGTCTATACGGACGATCTGTATCAGTCGATTACGCCGGACGAGTTTTTTGCCCAGATTGCCGCGGGCGCCATGCCCAAGACGTCTCAGGTGAGCGTGGGTGAGTACGAGGAGTTTTGGGAGCCGTTTGTTGCCGAGGGTAAAGACGTGCTGCACCTGACGTTGTCGTCGGGTATTTCGGGCACGTATGGATCGGCCTGCGTTGCGGCGCAGATGCTCGCGGATCGCTATCCCCAGGGCGGCAAGGTGCGCGTCATCGATTCGCTGGCGGCGTCTTCGGGCCTTGGCCTGCTGGCGGAATGTGCCGCCGACGTTCGCGATAGCGGCGCTTCGCTCGACGAGACGGCCGCTTGGATTGAGGAGCATAAACTCAACCTGCACCACTGGTTCTTTTCGACCGATCTGTCGAGCTACCTGCGCGGCGGTCGCATTTCGGCCGCGAGCGCGATCATCGGCACGGCACTCAAGATTTGCCCGCTTATGACGGTCGATTGCGAAGGTGAGCTGGCGCCGCGTGAGAAGATTCGCACCAAGAAGCGTGCGATTTCCGAGATGGCTAAGACCATGATGGCACACGTGCAGGGCGGTGCGGATTATTCGGGTAAGTGCATCATGTCGCACTCGGCGTGTCGCGAGGATGCCGAGGCAGTTGCGGCGCTGATAGAGGAACAGATTCCGCAGCTTAAAGGCAAGATTGAGATTAATGACATCGGTACTCTGATTGGCTCGCATACCGGACCTGGTACGGTGGCGCTCTTCTTTATGGGCGACAAGCGCGTGGACTAACGTTTGTGGGCTGGCTGACGGTTTTAACGGCTACGCCTGTCCTCCTGACATTTGATAACAGAAAAAGGCCCGTCCCGTTGTTTGCGGGGCGGGCCTTGCTGTTGCGGCTAGCGTTTCTTTCCACGGAAGAAGAAACCGTGTAGCGAGGGCTTGAGTCCGCGGTTGGCGCGACGCTCCTCGATATGATCGTGGATCGAGGCGACGCGTTCGATGACCTCGTCGGGAATCGGCACGTCGGGATTCATGTTCTCGACCTGGCTGACCTCGGCGGCGGCGACCTGGTCGATAATGGGCACATCGTCGCGCGAGATGACAGGCGTGGCGTCTTCCTTCATCTTGCGGTAGCGCTCCATCATGTCGGTTTGCAGCTGCTGGGCCGAAGGCGGCGTCCAGATGATAGCGTTGGCGCCGGCGGCGATGGTTTCGCGGATGCTCTCGGGCGTCTTGCCACCCGGTGCGATGAGCGGCAGGCTGGGATAGTGCTCTCGCAGCTCGCGCAGGACCTGGGGTGTGTTTTTGCCGGCGGCGATGTTGAGGATCTTGGCCCCGGCGCGCACCTTGGCGTGGGCATCGTCATCGCAGCGAACGACCGTGGCGATGACGGGGATGTCGGCGATGTTGGTGATGTGCTCGACCATCTCGGCGGTAGCGGGGGAGTTGACCACGCAGCCCGCCGCGCCTTGCATCTCGGAGACGGCCGCCATCTGCACGGAGCGCTTACCGGTGGTGGTACCGCCGCCAACGCCCACAAAGACCGGGCACTCGGCAACAGTCAGCAGCGCCTGCGTAATGGCGGGCTGCGGCGTGAAGGGGTAGACGGCAAACACGGCGTCGGCATTGGAGTTGCGGATGACCGCCACGTCGGTGGTGTAGATGAGCGATTTGATGCGGCGTCCAAAGAGCGTAAAGCCGCTGGCCTCCTCGATCTCATCGGGCATGCGGAGGGCCGCCTTGCGCAGGCGCCCATCGATGGGCAGCGGCTCCATGGGCAAAAGGCCGCTGGGGGTTACGGCCACCTGGGGCTCGGTAAATTCGTCCGCAAGCTCAACCTCTGAGAAATCGACCGAGGCGACGATGTCCTCGTGAACCTCGGCGGGAACATCGATGGGGGCTTGGTCGTTCGTCGCGGCGGGCGTGTCGAAGGAGCTGGTGGCGACAAAAGCGTCAACACGCTCGTTCAAATCGTTGAGAGAATCCATTGCGGTCCGTTTCTATAATGTGCGGTCGGCAGCGTGCGACCGGCGCTACGTTGCTAAAACGTTTGACGAGTTGATTTTTCCCCGCCGCGCTATCCGTTAGACCGAAGGGCCGGCGAACGTGAAGGAGCTGTGGTGGCAGGTTTTGAGGTGCTATCTTAAATGTCCCGTTTATAAGAGAGGTGGCGCGGTATGGAAATCACGACGATATTGAGCTCGATTGGCCTATGCGTGGGCGCAATCGTAGCCGCCGCGGTCATCTACTTTGTGGTTACGGCCATTAAGGGCAAAAAGGCCGAGCGCAAGGAGCGTGAAGCGCTTGCGCGGCATAAGGACCAGCAGGACAAGCGCGCACGGAGATAGCTTGTTGAGTTGGTCCGTGCGCTAGCTGCGTTTTCGGATCAGAGCGATGTAGAAGCCCTCAAAGTCGCGGCTGGGCGGGATGGTCAGCGTGCCGGGCATGCCGTTGGCGACGGTCGAGACGTGGCCGGTGGCGATGGCCTCGGTGAGGGCGTTGCTCTCGACGCGTGGCTCTTCGCCAGCTTCCTGAGCACGGCGCGTTTCGCTTTCGCTCGGCGTGCCGTCGAGGGGGATGAGCTCGCAGTCCATGTGTTTGTCGAGGGCCTCTTGCAGGGCGTCCTCGTTTTCCTGCGGCAAGATCGAACAAGTGGAATAGACGAGCGTGCCGCCCGGCTTGAGGGCGCCCATGGCGCGGTCCAGAAGCGCGCGCTGCGAGCGGGCGCACTTGCAGAGCAGCTGCTCGGTCAGGCCGCGCAGGCTTTTCTCGTTGCCGCTGATGACAGTGCCCGTGCCGGTGCAGGGGGCGTCGAGCAGGATGCGGTCAAAGCGAAAGAATTCGTCGAGCTCGCGTGCGTCGATGCGCATGACGGGCACGTTTTTGGCGCCCTGGCGGCCCAAGTTGGCCTCGAGCTTTTCGGCGCGGGGAATGCTCATCTCGCAGGCGGTGAGGTGCGCCTGTCCCTGGGTAAGGGCGGCGATCTGCGTCGTCTTGCCGCCGGGGGCCGCGCACATGTCCAGGATATCCTCGCCGGCCTGAGCGCCCAGCACCAAAGGAGGCATCATGGACGACAGGCTCTGCAGATAGATTTTGCCGTTGCGGTAGATGTCGAGATCCCACAGATCGGATACCTGGGCCTCGGGCAGGATGAAAGCGTCCGGGTACCAGGCAACGGTTTGGTGGGCGATGCCGGCTGCGTCGAGCGCGGCGGCGATGTCCTCGGCGGTTGCCTTGAGCGTGTTGGCGCGCAGCGTGACCGGGCGCGTGGCTGCGGCGCCAAAGCCTTCGATCATGAGCTCGGCATCGGCAGGCGCATAGGCGCCGGCGACCGTGTCGACCATAAAGCGCGGCAGGTCGGCGGCGGAGTGTTGGGCGGCAAGCTGGTCGGAAAGCTCGGTAGCGGCAAACTGCCTAAGCTTGAGCTCGGGCTTAACCTGCTTTTTCTGCTTACGACGACGCGGCTTGGACATCCGTCCTTCCTTCCCATTCCATTAAAAGTAGTCAATTTGGGACGGGGCTATTTTAGCTGCCCGTCCGTTTCGGCAGGCGTTGCAGTTAAATTTGGGACGGGGTAGCTAAAATAGCCCCGTCCCAAATTGACTAGTCTGCCTTGGCGTTTGTCTAGTACTGGCTCTCGTGCTTGCTGAAGAAGTCGAAGCGCGGGGGCAGCGGCTTCACGCGGTGCTCGCCGGGCTTCTCGCCCAGGCTCTCCACAAACTCATCCGTGGAGGCAAAGATGTTGTCCCAGCTAAAGAAGGCGACCGGATCGATGTCGAAGTACTCGCAGATGAGCTCGCAGCCGGCCGGGACGATGCCGTGCATGAGCACGGTCGCCACGCGCAGCTCGGTAAAGGCGTCGACCAGTGCCTGCGTCATTGCGGTGTTTGCCTCGCTACCCTCGAGTTTGTTGGCAGCCTTGGAGGCGTCGCTCCAGCGCTTGTTGGCGGCACGCAGGTAGTCGTCACACACGGCGAGCGCGCGGTGCGTCTCGAACTTGTACATGGCTTGCTCAAAGGCGAGAGCTGCCTGCTCGGCGGCTTCGACCACGGTGGCGGAGGCGGCACCGGCGGGGATGCATCCGTTGCGGTAGGGGCTCTCGTCGCCCTCCTTGACGGCGACGCCGTAGAAGCAGCTGCGGGCCAGGCGGTTGAACACGCCGGTCAAAAGCGCGCTCTCCTTAAGGGCCGGGTCGATAACGCGCTTGTCGTCGCAGGCGCGCACCTCGTTGCCGTCCTTGTCCTTGCCGGTCACGCGTGTGTCATATGCCTTGGGGCTAAAGCTCACCGGCTTCTCGGACAGGCCGAGCGACAGCCAATGCGCACGCATCTGCTCGCAGGTGTAGTGATTGAGCAGGTCGTCTGCCGGCGGGGGAGGCGTCTGCGAGGACGAGCTGGCTTTTTTGCCCATGTAGAGCAGGTGATAGCAGGCGCTGACGGTGCTCTGCGTGAGGTTCCAACCCAGGGCCTCCCACATGGCGGTCTGCGCGATGCAGTAGAAGTAGATGTTGTCCTGACCGATAAACTGGTAGATCTGTGCGTCGTCAGAGCACCACCAGTCGCGCCAGTCGAGCGAGCTGTGCTGGTAGGTGGGTGCGGGGACCTGGGTGGAATCGGCGGCGGGCTCGCCCATGAGGGCGGCATCCTGGGCGGCGACGCCCTCGGTCACGCCGGCGGCGCGGGCGTCGCGGGCGAGCACGGTGCGGGTGTAGCTGATGGGCGCCCACAGGCTCTCGGGCCAGCACCAGCAGGTGACGTCGGAGACGCCATCGACCTCGGGCACCGGAACGCCCCAGTCGATGTTGCCGGTGATGCGGAAGGGCACGAGCGCCTTGCCGCTACGGAAGCGCACGCCGCCGTTGGCGAGCACCGCGTGGGCATCGTCGCGCTCCTTCCAGCTGGGGAAGGTGACGGTAAAGCTGCTCTTGTTGCCCTCGGGCTCCAGCACGGTGTGCTCGGGAAGCTGATCCTCGACGGCATCGAAGGCCTCGCGGAACTTATTCTGGATGTAGAGCTGTGCCGGCAGCAGCCACTCCTCCATGGTCTTGGAGACCACGGAGCGAACCTGCGGGTTCTGGGCGAGCTTGGCGGTGTAGGTCTTCATAAAGTCGAGGTAGGCCGGCAGGTCGAAGTAGAGGTTGTCGACCGGGCGCAGCTCGGGCACCTCGCCGGTGAGCTGGCTCTTGGGCGCGATGAGCTCCTCGGGCTCAAACTGGTGGCCCAGGTCGCACTCATCGGCATAAGCCTTCTCGGACTTGCAACCTTGGATGGGGCAGCGGCCGATGACCTGGCGACCGTTGAGGAACGTGCCGGCCTTGGCGTCGTAGAACTGCAGGGTAGAGCGCTTGGAGATGGTGCCCTGCTCGTGCAGGCGCTCGATAATCTCGGCGGTCACCTTGTTGTGAATCTGGGCCGCCGGCTCAAGGCCCGAGCCGCCGTAGATGTCGCAGCTGATGTTGTAGTTGTTGAGGGTCGCGGCCTGGCGGGAGTGATTGGACTCGACATACTCGCTAATGGACTTATCGTAGCCCTCGTTCTCCTTGAGCTTGCGGTAGCTCTCCATGATGGGCGAGCCGTAGCAGTCGGTGCCCGAGGTGAAGATGACGTTCTCGCGGCCCAGGCGGTCGCGCAGGAAGCGGGCGAAGAAGTCGGCCGGGACAAAGACGCCGCCAACGTGGCCAAAGTGAAGACCCTTGTTGCCATAGGGCTCGCCGGCGGTAACGATGGCGCGGCGGGGCCAGCTGGGACGGTCGTTCATGGAGTATTTGGATGCCATGGGACTCCTTCGTATATGGTAAGAGCGCAGCCGGGCGCGGGGCTCGGCGACGCAGTGGTCAATTCGTGCATATCGTTCGACATTATCGCACATGCGGACGGGTACGTGGCAGGGGCGCTATCCTAAGATGCTATGAATGAGATTTCCAACATACATGCGTTTGAAGACGAGGATTTCCTGCACGCTTGCTTTGTGTGGGGGATGGCCGTGCTTGGCGCATTTGCCGTGTGCCTGGTGCCGGTGTTTATGCTGCTGGGTGGGCCCACGGACTTGGATGCGGCTGACGCGGGTGGCTGGACGGCTGTCTTGGGCTGGATAGTTGGCTTAGCTGCGGTTTCGGCGGCGTCATTTGCCGTGCACGAGTTGGTGCACGGCGTGTTCTTTAAGCTGTTTGCGCCCGCCGGTGCGCACGTGACCTTTGGGGCGAACCTCGAGACGTGCATGATTTACGCCTGCGCCGAGGGCGTGGTGTATTCGCGCCGGCGGTACATGGCAGTTTGTCTGGCGCCGACGGTTGTCGTGACGACGGCGTTTACCCTGGGGTTTGCGTTTTCGGGCTATCCGCTGCTGTGCTACCTGGCAGCCGGCTTGCATTTGTCGGGCTGTGTGGGCGACTGGTATTACGTGCGGACCATTTTGCGCGACCGCCGCATTGTCGCCTGCGAGGACACGTCCTTTGGCGTTCGCTTTTTTGGTCAGTAGTCTTTTTGGGACGGGGCTATTTTGACTACTTTTTGGAGATGGGTATTTTTGACTGCTTTACGTCAAAAGTAGTCAAAATAGCCCCGTCCCAAAAAGACTACCCTGGGCAAAGATTGGGAGGAGATGTCCATGAAGCCGCTGCTGCTGCATGCGTGCTGTGCGCCGTGCTCGCTTGAGCCGGTTCGTCTGCTGCGTGAGGAGGGGTTTGAGCCCACGATTTGCTGGACCAACCCCAATATTCAGCCGCGCGATGAATGGCAGCGGCGTTTGGACGAGCTGCGCCGGTGGTGTGCCGATGGCGACATCGAGCTCATCGAGGCGGGGGAGGACCGCGAGCGCTGGGAGGCCGGCGTGGCCCCGCTGGGCGCCGATCGACCCCGTCGCTGTCGTGCGTGCTATGCCCTGCGCCTGGCCGAGGCATGCCGTGTGGCCCAGGAGTGCGGGTTTGAGTTTGTGGGTACGACGCTCGCCGTCTCGCCGTATCAGTTGTTCGACACCTGCAACGATGTGTTGGAGCGCTTGGCGGCGGCACATGGTCTCACCCCGGTGATTCGCGATTTTCGCCCGTATTATCCCGAGGCGACACGCCGTTCGCGCGAGCTGGGCATGTATCGGCAGAACTATTGCGGCTGCCGATTCTCGGCCGTCGAGGCGGCCATGGACCGCGCCCGCATCCGCGACGAGCGCAAAGCCGCCAAAAAGTAGTCCTTTTGGGCTGGCAGCCTGCTAGGATGTAGAGCGGATTTTAGCTATATAAGGAGTATTCGACGTGTCTATGCGTACCGATGATTTTGACTACAACCTTCCTGAGGAACTGATTGCCCAGGCTCCTGCCGAGCCGCGCGACTCCTGCCGCCTGCTGGTGGTTGACCGCAAGGGCTCCCAGGCGGGAACGCCGCTGGAGCATGGCGGCACCGTCGAGCACCGCATCTTCCGCGACATCATCGACTATATCGAGCCGGGCGACGTGCTCGTCATCAACCAGACGCGCGTGATGCCGGCCCGCCTTATCGGTCGCAAGGCCGGCTCGGGCGGCGTGGTCGAAACACTGCTGCTCAAGCGCCGCGAGGACGTGGATCCGCTGGGTCACGTTTGGGAGTGCTTGGTCAAGCCGGGCAAGCGCCTAAAGCCCGGCGCTCAGATTGAGTATCGCGCCGGTGGCGCCCATGCGCCCGAGGGCGCGCCCGTGGTGCTGACGGCCGAGGTCGTCGACTTTGTCACCGATAGCCGCGGCGGCCGCCTGGTGCGTTTTGAGCCAGCCGGTTGCAATGCCGCCGGCGACCCGCGCACGCTCGACGAGGCCATCCATGCTGCCGGCCACGTGCCGCTGCCGCCCTACATTACCGATTACGAGGGCGATCCCGAGAAGTACCAGACCGTTTACGCCATGAAGGAGGAGCACTCAGCTGCCGCTCCCACGGCGGGCCTGCACTTTACTCCCGAGCTCATGGCGGCTATCGAGGCCAAGGGTGCGAAGTTTGCCGCTGTCGAGCTCGAGGTGGGCATCGATACCTTCCGTCTGGTGGAGGAGGACGACCCCACGCAGCACGTGATGCACACCGAGCGCTATCACGTGTCGCAGGAGGTTGTCGACGCCGTGCATAAGGCTAAGGCCGAGGGGCATCGCGTGATTGCTGTCGGTACCACCGCAGTCCGCTCGCTCGAGAGTGCGTTTGACGCGGACGCGCCGGTGTCCGATCCGGCTGTGACGGCGCGCTATTTTGAGGGCCGTGAGGACGGGGCCGACACGCTCGGCCGTGGTGACATCGTGGCGCGCGAGAACGCGACGACGCAGCTCTACCTCATGCCCGGCTCGACCTATCACGTGGTCGACGCGCTGATCACTAACTTCCATGTTCCGCGCTCCACACTCATGATGCTCGTGAGCGCACTTGCCACCCGCGATCAGATCATGGATGCCTATGCCGCCGCTATCGAGCAGCGCTACCGCTTCTTCAGCTTTGGCGACGCCATGCTCATTTGTTAGTTACGCGGTTCTACGAACCGCGTAACTGCTCGACGCTGCGCGGGCCGCATTTGGACAATCTGACGTTCAACTTCAAGGGCGCGACCAGAAGGTCAGCGCCCTTTCGTTTCACGTCACCTTGCCTCAAATGCGACCCGCTCGCTGTCGCTGCCAAAACATCGGCATTTCTTTGGTTGTCAAGAGATTGCCGTTCTGGCGGGTTTTCGCTGACTTCGCCAAAACATTGGCGTTGCCGTGGTTCAACCTGCCAAAAAGGGACAGGTTTATTTTGGCAGGTTTTATCTGGGCAAACGTTGTTGGTGCAATGGGGACTGCTTTATATGCACCAAGTTGGTGCAAAGTAGCCTGGCCCCTTTGCGCCAATCAAAACGTTGCGGTGAGTGTTTTTTGGCAGCTGGTTTACTTGCTCGCAAACAGCCAGATTAGGACGATCACGAGGATTACAGCGACAATGCAGACGATTGCGCCGGTGAATTTGACGCGTGAGTCGCGGGTGCGCTCGCGCACGTCGTTCTCGGCGGCTTCGAGCTGAGCCACTTCGCGCTCGGTTTCGGCGCGCTCGTCCTTATCGCGAGCCAGGGAGCCCGCGAGCGATTCGGTGATCTCGGGATGGTTGTGCACCTCGGTCGCCTGCTCGATGATCGACTGCGCATGCGCGACGTCCGCCTGGGCATTGGCGATAGCCTGCTCTTGCTCTTGACGCGCTTTGTCCTCGGTGACGATCTTCTCGCGTAATTCGCGCTGGCGCGTTGCAGCGGCCGCCTTTGCGGTCTGCAGCTCGTCGCGCGCGGCATCGGCCTCGGCCGTCACGGCCTGATGGGCGCGCTTGGCGTCGGCGATGGGGGCTTGCGCCTGCTCGACGGCGTGCTCGGCAGCTGCGAGCGAGTGCTCAAGATCGGCGGTGATGCGCGGGACATCCTCCTCGGCTTTACGCAGGGCATCAGCCGTGTCGGAGATCTGCATCGAAAGCTCGCTAGTGCGCACCGTATAGTTGGCGGGATTTGCCGAGGGATTGCGCTGCAGCTCGGCATACTCACGGCGCAACGTTTCGAGTTGAGCACGCGTGGCGTCGACGGTTTGCTGCGCTGCGGCAACGCCGGCGTCGCGTTCGGCCTGTACCTTGTCGCGGATGCGCTTGGAATCCTCGAGACGTCGTACGAGGCGGTTACCGGTCTCGCGCGAGCTGGCTTCGCGCGCTTCGACGGCATCGAGTGCGGCTTTGAGACGCCGCTCGGTGGCGTCGTCCTCTTCTTTTATTTGTTCGAGCTGCGCTTTGAGCTCTGTTGTCTTGGCGGCATGGGTATCGCGGCCGATTTCTGCCGCCGCGGCGGTCTTTTGAGCCGTGGCGATTGCCTGGCGCTGGTCGGCGACGATTTGGTCGTAGCGGCTTGCGATATCCTGGCGCGTCTCGAGCTCCTCTCCTTGATCGGCGATGCGCTGATCAAGTTCGGCCAGGTGGGCACGAGCGTCCGCGAGCGCCTTCTTTGCGGCGTTCATCTCGCGCATGGCAGAGGCGCCCTGGGCGATAAAAGTGCCTACGGCGTTTGCTGTATTTGAGACGGCGGTTCCCAGATCGCGGCTGGCTGCAGGGGCGTGTGGAGCGGTCGGGTGACCGGCGTCGGCCGTACCCACATCGGGCGCCTGCGACGTGGCGATATTGCCGGTGCCACCCTCGATCACGGAAAAGCCGGCAGTGTGCGGGTCAACTGCATCTGCGCCAATTGTAGGGTGCTCGAGCTGTAAGAACGAAGGTACGGTGCTGCCTTGGTCGGCAACGGGGGTCTCGCCAGGCACGAAGGTCGATGCGGCCTCGGCGGCCTTTTCTTCTTCGACGTCCACATCGGCGTCGGCCACGGCGTCTTTCATTGCTTTGACGGCATCCATCATGGAGTCCATGACGGCATCGAGCTCTTCTTCCGAAGATACCTCGATGGGGCCTGCCGCCTGTGACGCGGGGTCCGCGTCGGGCTCGGCGTCGTTCGACTCCGGTTGCTCGCCTTCGTCATGCTCGACAGTATCGCCTGTGTCTGTTGCCTTATCCGCACCGGCGTGCGCATCTTCGGCGGATGCATCGACGGAAGCGGCGACGCAGGTAGGAGTGCTGCAGTCGTCGACGGCGTCTGCGGAATCATCAATATGCTGCTGAGTCTGGGGGTCCAGCTCGTCTGTCATAGGCATGTGCTCCTCATCGTTGATTGTCACCCTATGATAAAGTCTCGCGCCGGCATCCCGCGCGCCGCAGCAAAGTTTCAAAACGTGTTCGATGGCTCGCTTGGATAGCAAAAATTTGGCCGCTCTATTCAGTTTGCGCTTGACATTCCCTTCTCCGAAAGACGTTATGCCGTTCACCTGCCGCGGTCTTTATAATGGTTTGCGTATGAACCGCAACCAAGGAGTTCCAGTTTATGGACCAGAGCCTATTTAAATTCGACCTGATCGCCGAGGATCCGACGACGCATGCGCGTGCCGGCGTGCTGCACACTCCGCACGGCGACATCGAGACGCCGATCTTTATGCCCGTGGGCACCAAGGCAAACGTCAAGGGCATCCCTACCGAGACCGTCAAGCAGCTCGGCGCCCAGATCGTGCTCGCCAATACCTATCACCTGTCCATGCGTCCCGGCGAGGATACCATCGCCGAGTTGGGTGGCCTGCACAAGTTTATGAACTGGCATGGCCCCATCCTCACTGATTCCGGCGGTTTCCAGGTGTTCAGCCACAACGACGCCGTCAAGCTCACCGACGAGGGCGTGCGCTTTATCGTCAACGACTACGACGGCCGCCACGTGTTCTGGACGCCCGAGGACAACATGGAAATCGCCATGAAGCTCGGCTCCGACATCTGCATGCAGCTCGACCAGTGCCCGGGCTATCCCGCCACGCGCGCGTACGTTGAGCGCGCCGTTGAGCTGTCGAGCATGTGGGCCGAGCGCTGCTATAAAGCTCATACCCGCGACGACCAGGCGCTCTTTGGCATCGTTCAGGGTGGCATGCATCTGGACCTGCGCCTGCGTTCGCTGCGCCATCTGGAGGAGTGCGGTGACTTCCCCGGTTACGGCATTGGCGGCTACTCGGTGGGCGAGGACCACGAGACCATGTTTGAGACGCTGGCACCGCTCGCGAGCGAGTACATGCCCAAACATAAGCCGCGCTACCTGATGGGCGTCGGCAACCCGACGACGCTCGTGCGTGGTGTAGGCGTGGGCATCGACATGTTCGACTGCGTGCTGCCGACGCGCACCGGCCGCATGGGGACGGCGTTTTCGAGCGAGGGTCGCCTTAACTTCCGCAACGCCCGCTTTGCGCACGACGACGGCCCCATCGATCCCACCTGTACCTGCCCGGTGTGCACGGGCGGCTACAGCCGTGCGCTCATTCGCCACATGGTCACGCAGAAGGAGATGCTCGGCGGCATTTTGCTTTCGATGCACAACATCTACTACCTGCTCAACCTTATGCAGCGTGCCCGCCAGGCCATTATCGAGGGCCGTTACGGTGCGTTCGTGAGCGACTGGATGAACAGCCCCGCGGCAGTGGATTACTAAGAGCTGCGGGTGCGCTTGCGGGGGCGCTCGCGCGGTGTCGAGGCTACGTGCCAATCGACCGTGCGTAGCCGGCGCCGGGCATCGCATGCGTCGGCATCGGTTGCACGACCTCTGACCGATGCCTTGCAAGCGCTTGATGCATCGTGGGTACCATACCGAATGGTTGATGTTCGGGCGGGTGTTTGACGCATGGCGTCGACCCCGCCCGTTTCTATTTTCGATAGGAGTATCCCATGATTAAGAATGAGAACGTCGAGGGCGAGCCGGCCTACGACGAGACGTACCGACGCGGCCCCGTGGTTATGCGCGGCCCTATGATTCCTAAGGACAACACCTACGCCAACCTGCTGGCGCCCGAGGACTCGACTGACTGGTTGCACGCCGACCCGTGGCGTGTGCTGCGCATTCAGGCCGAGTTTGTCGATGGCTTCGGCGCGCTTGCCGAGCTCGGGCCCGCGGTGACCATCTTCGGCAGTGCCCGCACGCCCAAGACCGATCCGCTCTACAAGGCGGCGCGCACGGTCGGCCGCAAGATCGCGCAGCGCGGCGTGGCGGTTATCACCGGCGGTGGTCCTGGCATTATGGAGGCGGCCAACAGGGGAGCGGCGAGCGCCAACGGCAAGTCGGTCGGCTTGGGTATTGAGCTTCCGCACGAGCATGGGCTCAACAAATACGTGAACCTCGGCATGGACTTCCGTTACTTCTTTGTGCGCAAGACCATGTTTGTCAAATACAGCTCGGGCGCCATCGTGTTTCCCGGTGGTTTTGGTACGCTCGACGAGATGTTTGAGGTGCTCACGCTGGTGCAGACGCACAAGGTCAAGCGCATGCCGCTTGTTTTGGTGGGCAGCGAATACTGGCAGGGCCTGTTCGACTGGCTCAACGGCCCGGTGATGGACGCCGGCATGATCAGCCCACTCGATCCAGACCTCGTCCACATCACCGATGACCTCAACGAGGCCGTCGATATTGTCCTGAGCGGGCTGATGTAGGGTAGGTAAAATGGGACGGGGCTAAAAAGACTGGTCTGAAACGTTTGATATCAGTCTTTTTGGCCCCGTCCCAAATGAACTGCTTTCAAGTTGCGGTGGAATAGGGATTGATTGGCGACGATGCGCTTGGCGCCACGACCCTTTTTGATCGCCTTGATCTTGCCCGATTTCCACTCCGGCGAAACGGTCAGGCGAATATTGAGCATCTGCATGAGCTGGCCTGCGCCTGGTCGAGCAGGTCTTCGCCTTTGATAATCACATGAAGCGGAATCACGTAAATGCCGAGCTCTTGGGCGCGGGCGGGGGAGATGCCCGACGTGGAGTCGGTTATGATGGCAAAAGACATAATTGCACTTTTCGTTGGGGCGCTTGCGCGCCGCCTTCTGAGAGCAAAGTGCGACAAGTATAGTAGAGTCGCTCCACATTGCTAGGTTCAATTGTTGAATAGTCAACAGTTTGAAGTGTCGATGTGGAAATCGTCAACTGGGGGAAGAGGGATGTCGATGGAGGCTCTGGAGATATGCAAGCGGTCGGTCGTGCTGTTTGATTTTGACGGCACGGTGGCCGATACGGGCCGTGCGGTGATGACCTCGACGCGTAAAACGCTGGCTGCGCGCGGGTTTTCTGAGGCGCAGATGGGTGACCTGCGCCGTATGATCGGGCCTCCGTTGTGGAAGAGCTTCCACGACTTTTACGGCTTCTCGCGCGAGGAGTCGCTTGTGGTGGCCGACGAGTACCGTGCCTTTTTTGATGAGCTGGGACCGGAAGAGTACCCCGTGTTCGATGGAATTCCCGAACTGCTCGATGGCCTGGCCGCCCAGGGGCATCACTTGGCCGTGGCGACGTCGCGCATGGAGGCAAAGTGCATCGACATGGTGGGCGAGCTGGGGCTTTCGCAGTTTGAGGCGGTGGTCGGTATGAATCCGCCGCAGGGGCGCGAGACCAAGGCCGATTCGGTTCGCGATGCCCTGGCGGCGCTCGGCGCGACGGCGGACGATGCCGTGATGATCGGCGATCGCTTTAACGATGTGGAGGGCGCGCACGCAAGGGGCGTGCCGTGCATTGGCATCTATTCGGGCGCGGCGGTGCCGGGCGAGCACGAGGCGGCGGGTGCCGATGCGGTGGTGCACTCGGTGGCCGAGCTTGCTAAACTTTTCGCCATCTAATGACGTTATGCGAGGGGCGGGTGTGGCCGTCGCTCATTGGTAAGGAGGTCGTCCATGAATCAGGTGGAGCAGAGCGTTACCGAGTATGTCGACGAGATCTGGGAAGATGTCGTTGCCGATATCGAGCAGCTGGTGAGCTATCCGTCCGTGGCCGTTGCTGCCCATGCGGAGCCCGGTGCGCCGTTTGGCCGCCCGGTCCGTGATGCGCTCGATTGTGCGCTCGGCATTGCGCAAAAGCTCGGCTACCAGACGAGCGACGACGAGGGCTATGTGGGAATCGCCGACATTCCCGGCCGCGGCGATAAGCAGCTTGCGACCATCTGCCATGTGGATGTGGTGCCCGCCGGTCCCGGTTGGAACACCGACCCGTTTGCGATGGAGCGCCGCGAGGGCTGGCTGCTCGGTCGTGGCGTGATCGACGACAAGGGCCCGGCCGTGTTGTCGCTCTACGCCGGTGCCTACCTGATCAAGCACGGCATTGTGCCGCGCTATACCTTCCGCGCGCTGCTGGGCTGCGATGAGGAAGTGGGCATGTCCGACGTTCACCATTATCTGGAGAACCACGCAGACCCCGACTTTTTGTTTACGCCCGATGCCGAGTTCCCGGTCTGCAATGCCGAGAAGGGCCAGTTTGGGGCGACATTTGTGAGCTCCAAGATCGACGGCGGGCGCATCGTATCGTGGAGCGGTGCCGAGGCGAGCAACGCCATTCCGTCGCAGTCTATCTGCGAGCTCGCGATTGCCGCCGATGAGCTGCCGGCGCCCGTTGAGAACGCCGACCGCCTGGAGATCACGGCGCTCGATAACGGGCATGCGCGGATTTTCGCCCACGGTATTGGCGGTCACGCTTCGATGCCCGAGGGAACGATCAATGCCGTCGGCCTCATCGTGGCGTATCTGCGCGAGGCCGAGGACGCGTTTGGTGCACGCGACGAGCGCCTGCTGACGCCCGCCGAGCACGAGTTTGTCAAGTTTCTGACCTTTGTACATGCGGATGCCTATGGCCACGGCCTGGGTATCGACGCGACGAGCCCGGCGTTTGGCCCGCTCACGTGCAACCCCGGTGTTATCCGTGTGATGGATGGCCATATTGAGCAGGTCATCGACGTACGTTTCCCCGACAGCACGAGCGCCGATACCATCTGCGAGCAGCTCGAGCCGCTCGTGGGCCGCTTTGGCGTGACGTGCCGTGTGGGTCGTGCAAAGGTACCGTTCTCGGTGTCCGCCGACGATCCGGCCGTGAAGGCGCTTATTGATACCTATAACGAGTTTACGGGCAAGCATGCCGAGCCCTTTGCCATGGGCGGCGGCACGTACGCGCGCAACTTTGCCCGCGCCGTGTCGTTTGGCCCCGAGGAAACCGGCCTGGAGCTGCCCGCATGGGGCGGCCAGATGCACGGCCCCAACGAGTGCGCCAACGAGGAACAGCTCAAGCAGGCGCTCAAGATCTATATTGTTGCGATCCTCCGTTTGAATGAATTAGAGCTTTAAGGTTACGCGGTTTCCTAATCTAAGTTGCGATGGAATAGTTCCTAGAATGGGCCATTTGATGGCCAAGCAGGAACTATTTCACCGCAACTTTGTTTTTATTGGTGTAAAAGGCGGGCCATGCTTGGGGGCGGGTTTGTTATTCGTTTGTAAAGCCGAGTCGCGCTCGCGGTAAGGGTCTATCAAATGCCCGTAAGAATCCGCAGTTGGCGCGGGCACCGCCCGATCGAGGCCGTATCTTTCCAAACAGCAAAGCGGGCAGGGTGCCCGCGAGTCGCATGTATGAAAGGAAGATCATGCTCGATCAGGCTTATTCTCGTCGTCAGTTCCTCGGCCTCGCTGGTGGTCTTGCCAGCTTCGTGGGCCTCGGCCTCGTTGGTTGCGGCGGCGCAGGCGCTTCCAACGCCGCCGACAAGGGCAGCGCCGCTGCCGAGTCCGTCTCCGGTGAGGTGACCTACGACGGCGCCTCCTCGTTCCAGGCTCTCGTCGAGGCCGCTGCCGAGAAGTTCATGGACGCCAACCCGGACGTCTCCGTCTCTGGCTCGGGCAACGGTTCGGGCAAGGGCCTGACCGCCGTTGCCGCCGGTACCGTCACCATCGGTAACTCCGACGTCTTCGCCGAGACCAAGCTCGAGGCCGACCAGGTCAAGAACCTCGTCGACCACGAGGTCGCCGTCGTGGGCATGGGTCCCGTCGTCTCCAAGAACGTGAAGGTCGACGACTTGTCCCTCGAGCAGCTCAAGGGCATCTTCTCCGGCCAGATCACCAACTGGAAGGAGGTCGGCGGCGACGACGCCACCATCGTCGTTCTCAACCGCAAGGCCGGCTCCGGCACCCGCGCCACCTTCGAGGCCGCCGTCTTTGGTGACGAGGCCGTCGACTTTAAGGGCGACGCCGAGCTCGACAAGTCCGGCGACGTCCAGACTCAGATGGCCAGCACCGACAACGCCATCTCCTACCTCGACTTCTCGCACTTCGACGACTCCAAGTTCAACGCCATCAAGGTCGAGGGCGTGGAGCCCAAGAGCGCAAACGTCACCGACGACTCCTTTAAGATCTGGGCGACCGAGCACATGTACTGCGCAAAGGACGCCGACGATGCCACCAAGGCCTTCCTGGAGTTCATGCTTTCCGACGACGTCCAGGGCAAACTTGTCGAGGAGCAGGGCTTTATCCCCGTCTCTGCCATGAAGGTCGTCAAGGACGCCAGCGGCAAGGTCTCCGCTAAATAAGTAATCGCCCCGGAAAGGTTTGCAATGGCAAAACAGCTGCCAAAGCGCGACCTTGAGAACGTGGGCCTGGGCGTCACGGGCGCGTGCGTAGCGCTCGTGACGCTTGTCGTTGCCGCGCTCATCTTTATGGTCGCCCAAAAGGGCCTCTCGGCTTTTCTCAAGGACGGCGTTTCGGTCGTCGAGTTCTTTACCGGCACCAAGTGGGACCTGGCCAACACGGCCGAAAACGGCCTGCCCTATACCGGCGCCCTGCCCCTGATCGTCACCTCGTTTGCGGTCATGGTGCTCTCCACGCTTATCGCGCTGCCCATCGCCATCGGCTCTGCCATCTTTGCGGTCGAGATTAGCCCTAAGTTTGGCTCCAAGGTGTTTCAGCCGCTTATTGAGCTTTTGACCGGCATTCCCTCGGTCGTCTTTGGCCTGGTCGGCTTTCACGTGGTCGTCGGTCTTATGAAGAGCGTTTTCCACGTGAGCACGGGCCTGGGCATCTTGCCCGGCGCCATTGTGCTGGCCGTCATGATCTTGCCGACGATGACCACCCTTTCGGTCGATGGCCTGCGTGCTGTGCCCGATAGCTACCGTCAGGGTTCGCTCGCGCTGGGCTACACCCGCTGGCAGACCATCTGGCACGTGGTACTCAAATCCGCCATGCCGTCGCTCATGACCGCGGTCATCCTTGGCATGACCCGTGCCTTTGGCGAGACGCTCGCCGTGCGCATGGTTATCGGCGGCATCGAGGCCATGCCGACGTCTTTGCTGTCGCCGGCGTCCACCATCACCACCACGCTCACCACGTCTATGGCGGTCTATGCCGAGGGCTCTGCCCAAGACGACGTCCTGTGGGCGCTCGGTCTGCTGCTGATGGGCATGAGCCTCATCTTTATCCTGATCATCCACCTTATCGGCCGCAAGGGGGCGAAGGCTCGTGGCTAGCACGCGCATTCATATCGACGAGGCGAGACTCAGGCGCGTCCAAAAGCAGGACCGCATCGCCACGGGCGTGCTGACGGCAATCGTCGCCATCGTCATGCTCATCGTCGTCTCCATGGTGGCCTATATTCTGTTCGAGGGCATCTCGACGCTGTTCCAGCCGGGATTTCTCACGCAGCCCGCGCGCGCCAACGGAACCCAGGGCGGCGTGCTCTACCAGCTGTTCGACTCGTTCTATCTGCTGCTGATCACCTTAAGTATCTCGGTGCCCATCAGCTTGGGCGGCGCGGTTTTCCTGGTTGAGTACGCGCCGGACGGCCCCATCCGTGACATCGCCTCCACCGCCATCGAGACGCTGTCCTCGCTGCCTTCCATCGTCGTCGGCATGTTCGGCTTTCTGGTGTTCTCGGTGCAGCTGGGCTGGAAGTACTCCATCATCTCCGGCGCCGTCGCGCTCACCATGTTCAACATCCCCATCCTGGTGCGCGTGATCCAGCAGGCGCTCGAGGACGTGCCACAGGCCCAGCGCGATGCGTGCCTGGCTATGGGCCTCACCCGCTGGGAGGCCACGCTGCACATCCTGATCCCCGAGGCCATGCCCGCCATCGTGACCGGTATCGTGCTTTCGGCCGGCCGCGTGTTTGGCGAGGCCGCGGCGCTGCTCTTTACCTCGGGCATGAGCTCGCCGGTGCGTCTGAACTTCTTGAGCTTTAACCTGTCGAGTCCCACTTGCGCCTGGAACGTGTTCCGCCCCGGTGAGTCGCTCGCCGTGCACATCTATAAGATCTACGGCGAGGGCAGCCCCGAGGCCCAGCAGATTGTTTGGGGCACCGCGGCACTGCTGATGATATGCGTGCTGCTGTTTAACGTAGTCGCCCGTATCGTGGGCAAGCAACTGGCAAGGAGGATGACGGCCGAATGAGCGAGATAAATGCAACGCCCGCAACCGAGGCGGCCGCGTCCGAGACCCAGGACTTTTTGTCGAGCGTGGGGGAGAGCGAGAAGCGCGTGCGCGTAAGCGGCAAAGCCGTGAGCGACGAGGTCGTGCTTTCCACCAAGGACGTCAACGTTTACTATGGCGACCACCATGCGCTGCACGATACGTCGCTCGACTTTCACAAGGGCGAGATCACGGCGCTCATCGGGCCTTCGGGCTGCGGTAAGTCGACCTTTTTGCGCAGCCTCAACCTTATGAATCGCGAGATTCTCGGTTGCCGCGTGGAGGGCGAGATCAACTACCGCGGGCGCAACGTGAACACCAAGACCGAGAACACCTACGAGCTGCGTCGCTCCATTGGCATGGTGTTTCAGCAGCCCAACCCCTTTCGCAAGTCTATTCGCGACAACATCACGTTTGCGCCCAAACGCCACGGCATTACTGACCGCGACGAGCTCGATCGCATGGTCGAGGAAAGCCTGCGCGGCGCGGCGCTGTGGGACGAGGTCAAGGACAAGCTCGACAAGAGCGCCTACGCGCTTTCGGGCGGCCAGCAGCAACGCCTGTGCATTGCGCGCACGCTGGCGCTCAATCCCGATGTGATTCTGTTTGACGAGCCCTGCTCGGCGCTCGACCCCATCTCGACGCTGGCAATCGAGGACCTGATGTCATCGATTGTTGCCGACCGCGCCATCGTCATCGTGACGCACAACATGGAGCAGGCGTCGCGCGTGTCCAACCGCACGGCGTTTTTCTACATGGGCGATATGGTCGAGTACGACGAGACCGACGAGATTTTCCAACGGCCCAAGGATAAGCGGCTGAATGATTACCTCACCGGCATGTTCTCCTAGTCCGGGACATGCTTGAGGCCCGCGGCGGCCATGGTTGCCGCGGGACTGATTGGAGAGGCGGGTCATCTCTTGCGGGAGATGGCCCGCCTTTTTGCTCTGCGACCGAAACGACCACCACAAAGGGGACAGGCACCTTCGTGGTGGTTTGAGGTGGGGCTCGCTGCTATCATGGACAACGTTGAATTTCTACGAAGGAGCAGGGCATATGGCGATTCTTTTGGGATGCGATTCCGTCAGCCTAGAGTTTCCCACCAAGCATATTTTCGATAGCGTGACGCTCGGCGTGGACGAGGGTGACCGCATTGGCATCGTCGGTAAAAACGGCGACGGCAAGTCGACGCTGCTGAGTGTGCTCGCCGGTACGCTGGAGCCCGACGACGGCCGCGTGACGCATCGACGCGACACGACGATTGGTTTGCTCGGCCAAAAGGACAACCTGGTCGATACCGACACCGTGCATCATGCCGTCGTCGGCGACACGCCCGAGTACGAATGGGCGTCGAGCCCGCGTACGCGTCAGATCCTGGCCGGCCTTATTAGCGATGTGCCCTGGGAGGGCACGGTGGGCGAGCTTTCGGGCGGTCAGCGCCGTCGCGTGGACCTCGCGCGCCTGCTGATCGGCGACTACGATGTACTCATGCTCGACGAGCCCACCAACCACCTGGACATGCGCACCATCAACTGGCTCGCGCGCCACTTAAAGGCCCGCTGGCAGCGCGGCCAGGGCGCCATGCTCGTGGTCACGCACGACCGTTGGTTCTTGGACGAGGTCTGCACCAGCATGTGGGAGGTCCACGATGGCCAGGTCGACCCCTTCGAGGGCGGCTACTCCGCATATATCCTACAGCGCGTAGAGCGCGACCGCATGGCCGCCGTTACCGAGGAGCGCCGTCGCAACATGGCGCGTAAGGAGCTCGCATGGCTGAGCCGCGGCGCACAGGCGCGCTCCACCAAGCCCAAGTTTCGTGTGGAGGCCGCTCGCGAGCTCATCGCCGACGTGCCGCCCGTGCGCGACGAGCTGGAGCTCAAGCGCCTGGCGGTGAGTCGCCTGGGCAAGCAGGTTATCGACGTGGTCAATGTGGACGCCGGCTATGCCGATACCGACGGCGCGCCCAAGCAAGTGCTCTCCGACGTGACCTGGCTCATTGGTGCGGGCGACCGCTATGGTCTTTTGGGCGAGAACGGCGCCGGCAAGTCCACACTGCTCGATGTGATTCAGGGCAAGATCGCGCCCCTGCGCGGCCGCGTGAAGATTGGCCAGACGGTGCGCTTTGGCGTGCTGTCGCAGCAGCTCGAGGAGCTCGAGCCCTACATGGGCGACACGATCCGCGAGGTGCTCAGCAACTACAAGAAGTACTACGTTATCGATGGCAAGGAGACCTCGCCCGAGAAGCTCTGCGAGCGTCTGGGCTTTACGACGCAGCAGCTCTGGAGTCGTATCGGCGATCTTTCGGGCGGACAGCGCCGTCGCCTGTCGCTGCTGCTGACGATCCTGGACGAGCCCAATGTGCTCATCCTGGACGAGCCCGGCAACGACCTGGATACCGACATGCTGGCGATTGTCGAGGACCTGCTCGATGGTTGGCCCGGCACGTTGATTCTGGTAACGCATGACCGCTTTTTGATGGAGCGCGTGACCGACCAGCAGTGGGCGCTGCTCGACGGCCACCTGACGCACATGCCCGGCGGCGTCGACCAGTACCTGCGCCTGTGCAATGCCACCGCCGAGGGCGAGCCCGTGGGTGCGCCGAGCGCCAAGACCGGCACGTTTGACACCGGTACCGCGGCAGCTGCGGCCGAAAAGCCCAAGGCGAGCGGTCAGCCCAATGGCCTTTCCAATGCCGAGCGCCAGAAGCTCCGCCGCGAGGTGAGCTCGCTCGAGCGCAAGATGGAGACGCAGCGCGCTCGCGTGGAGGAGGCCGAGGCCGCGATGGCTCAGGTCGACCCCACCAACTACACGGCGCTGGGCGAGCAGCAGGCAAAGATCGACGAGGCTCACGCCGCTATGGACGAGCTGGAGATGGCGTGGCTCGAGGCGAGCGAGAAGCTCGAGGGCGAGGAGTAGACGAGGATGATCAAAGCCGCGTTTTTCGATATCGACGGCACGCTACTGAGCTTTAAGACGCACCGGATTCCGGCGTCGGCGCAGCAAGTGCTCGACAGCTTTCACGAGCAGGGGATTGCGTGCGTGATCGCCACGGGCCGTCCGACCTACCAGATGCCGGATTGGCTGTTCGACTTGGGCTGGGATGCGTACATTACGCTTTCGGGCCAGCACTGCTTTGATGCCGAGGGCGTCTACCGCAGCTGTCCGATTGATCCGGAGGACGTTGCGGTGATTGTGGACCAGGTGGCCGAGGGGCGCTACGACTCGCTGTGCATGCAGGGCGAGAACTCGTTTGTGAACTGCCTGTCCGAGCGCGTGGTGACGGCCGGTAACAACGCGGGAATCGTCTACCACGAGGAGCCGTTTGAGCACGCCTTCGATGCGCCGGTTTACCAGTTTTGCGCCTTTGTGGATCCTGCCGACGAGCATATCGTGACCGACGCCGTGTCGCATTCGCTCACCACGCGCTGGTGCGACCTGTTCTGCGACATTATTCCGGCCAATGGCGGCAAGGACCTGGGCGTGGCGGCGACGCTGGAGCGTCTGGGCATCGACGCGAGCGAGGCGATCGCCTTTGGCGATGGCGAGAACGACCTGTCGATGTTTGCCGCCGTGGGCACGAGCGTGGCCATGGGCAACGCGCAGGATACCGTGAAGGCCGCGGCGAGCTACGTGACGACTGCCGTGGACGACGACGGAATTTACAACGCCGCAAAGCACTTTGGGCTGCTATAGCTGCGGCTCGGCACTTGGGGACGTTCCTTTTCTGCCGGCAGTTGGGGACGCCCCTTGCGCGTGGTGTGCCGCGTCGCCCGGCCGGAAAGCCACGTATGCTACAGGTTCTTGACACCCATCGCGCGCATGGCGTTCAGGATGGCGATGATCGCCACGCCCACGTCGCCAAAGACGGCGAGCCACATGTTGGCAATGCCCAGTGCCGCAAGTACCAGAATCAGCATCTTAATACCCAGTGCAAAAATGATGTTCTGCCAAACAATCGTCATGGTCTTGCGAGCCACGCGGATTGCACGGGAAATGTTGGACGGCTTGTCGTCCATGAGTACAACGTCGGCGGCCTCAATCGCGGCGTCGGAGCCCATGGCGCCCATGGCAATGCCCACATCGGCACGGGTGAGCACGGGCGCATCGTTGATACCGTCGCCCACAAAGGCGAGCTTGCCCTTGCCCGATTCGGTCGCCAGCAATGCCTCGACGCGCTCGACCTTGTCACCTGGCAGAAGCTGCGCGTGAAACTCATCGACTCCCAGCTGATTGGCCACGGCGGCGGCCACTTCCTCGCGGTCTCCCGTGAGCATGACGGTGCGCTTGACACCGGCGGCATGCAGGTCGCGAATCGTTTGCTCGGCATCGGCTTTGACGGTGTCGGCAATTACGATGTGACCGGCATAGACGTCATCGACCAGCACATGGAGGATAGTGCCGACGACTTCGCAATCGGGTGCTTCGATGCCGACCGCGGCGAGCATCTTGGCATTGCCGACGACGACGTGCTTGCCGTCGATGTTCGCCGTCACGCCATGGCCCGCGTCGTTGGCGGAGTCGCATACACGCTTGGGGTCGAGTTGGCCCTGGAAGGCGGCGCGCACCGACTGCGCGATGGGGTGGTCGGAGAACGACTCGGCGAGGGCTGCGACTTCAAGCAGCGATTGCTCGGTATAGCCGCCCTCGGGGTGCACCGCGACGACCGAGAACGTGCCGTTGGTGAGCGTGCCGGTTTTGTCGAAGACGACGGTATCCACATCGGCGAGCGCCTCGAGGTAGTTGGAGCCTTTGATGAGAACTCCCAGCTTGGACGCGCCGCCGATGCCGCCAAAGAAGCTCAGCGGCACGCTAATCACGAGTGCGCACGGGCAGCTGACGACGAGGAAGGTCAGGCCGCGCAGGATCCAATCGGACCAAGCACCGGTCACCAGGCCGCCGCCGAGCGCGAGCACCGCTGCCGCGCCGGTGACGGCGGGCGTGTAGACGCGGGCGAACCGTGTGATGAAGTTTTCGGTGCGCGCCTTCTTTTCGCTGGCATTCTCCACGAGCTCCAGGACGCGCGCGACGGTGGACTCGCCAAAGGGTTTGGTGGTGCGCACGCGGATAAGACCCGTCATGTTGATGCAGCCGCTGATGATATCGTCGCCGGTCTTGGCGGTACGGGGGACCGACTCGCCGGTGAGGGCGGCGGTGTCGAGCTGGGTTACGCCCTCGACGATAACGCCGTCGATGGGCACGCGCTCGCCGGGCTTGATGACAATGACGGTGCCGACGGCGATGTCATCGGGAAAGACCTGCTCGAGCGTGCCGTCAGCCTGCTCAACGTTGGCGTAATCGGGCGCGATGTCCATCATGGCGCTGATCGATTTGCGGCTCTTGCCCACGGCGTATGCCTGGAACAGCTCGCCGACCTGGTAGAACAGCATAACGGCGGCGCCTTCGGCCATGTGCGGGTCGGTATCGGGGAAGAGCACCATGGCAAACGCGCCGATGGTCGCGACGGCCATGAGAAAGCTCTCGTCGAACGCCTTGCCGCGGCGGATGTTGCTGAATGCCTTTTGGAGCACGTCGTAGCCGGCAATCAAAAACGGCACGAGGAACAGCGCAAAGCTGGCGTAGATGTTGCCTGGGGTGCCGAATGCGGCGGTGAGGGCGCCGAGCTCATCGAGGGCGTACACCACGACAAAAATACCCAGCGCTACCAGGATGCGGTTGCGTTTATGCTCGAGTGACTCTTTTTTCTTGCGCTTCTTCTTTTTCTTCTTGGGGTCGGCGGTGGCCATGACTCGTATCCTCCCATTTGAATGTATGAACACCCGCTCATATAACATCGCGACAAAGGCCGCGACAAGCGCGACCTTGCGTATCAGCGTATGCGCAGGCTAGAGAATGATCTCGCAGTCCGGCTCGGCGTCGGCGGTGAACTCCACGACGCGATCAAGGACCTCGTCGAACTCAGCGTCGTCGGCTTCGAGCGTCAGCTTCTGAGTCATAAAGTTGACCGAAACGGACTTGACTCCCTCGAGCTTGGCGAGTTCGTCCTGAAGCTCACGCGCGCAGTTGGCGCAGTCGATCTCGTCGAGCTTGAACTGCTTTTTCATGATGGGTTCCTTTCCCTGTATTTTCGGCTTGGGTGCAGACCGCGCTGGTACCGTGGTTGGTCGCTATTCGCAGATGTGGCTCATGCCTTGGTTGAGCATGGTGTAGACATGATCGTCGGCGAGCGAGTAGAGGATATTGCGCCCGTCGCGCCGGAATTTAACCAGGTGCGACTGTTTGAGCGTGCGCAGCTGGTGCGACACCGCGGACTGCGAGGTTGCGGTCGCCTCGGCGATGTCGGCCACGCAGAGTTCGCGGCCCATGAGAGCGTAGAGGATCTTGATACGCGTGGTGTCGCTGAAAACCTTGAACAAGTCGGCAAGGTCGTACAGCAGCTCCTCGTCGGGAAGGTCCTCGGGCGAGCAAGTGGTGGGGATGTCGGGCACGATGGTGGTGTCGATATCGGTCCTTATTTCATCGGCGTGTTCGCTCATTGCAATATCCTTTCATATGAACATGTGCTCATATAACTTACTTCCGAGTATATGAGCGCATGTTCATATGTCAATATAATTTGCGAAATATTTTGCTATCGATTGGCCCCAGAGGCGGCTAAGGGCATTGTGGACGCGGTTAAGGCCGCCGATGCCAACGTGGGTATCCCGGCGACGTGCAAAAACGGGAGTTTTCAGCATCGACGAGGGGTTATTTATTGCATGATACGGCGTCGTTTGCCGCCACAGGGCTTTACTGGAGTGCAAATGGCAATAGATATTCCCCAGCTGTTGCCTAAATTACATCAAAAACAGCGGCTTCGGTGCAAAATGGGGCAATTCGGCCGCCCTCGGATACTCGGCTCTGCTGAAAACTCCCGTTTTTGCACGTCGCCGGGGTACCCACCCTGTCAGTCCGCCTCTGTTCTGGCCCCGTACACCCTGCCTTCGGGTGTGGAGGTGCTTGTTTGGGCGAACTCCGGGCAATCCAGCTCGATGACTTGCATGTCGTCGATGGCCGGGACATTGTTGATCGTCGGGTCGTCCAGCGAGATGCCCTCGAGCACTGCGCGCTCGAGCTCAAGTGCATTACCCTGCGCTGCGTCTTGACGGAGGAGCTCCTCAATACGCTTCTTTTCCTCGATAAATCTCCTGAGCACAAACCGTCGCAGCTCTTCTTGCTTGATTGCGAAATCTTTGGGCAGGCGCGATGGGCGAATGCCCTCCTTTCGCTGGATTGCCTCCATAACCCTGGCGAAGGCGCTGGCGTGCATAAAGGAATAGCGACTGACGGTAATGATTCCGTAGCCCATGGACGCCAGCGCGTTCTTGCGCTCTTCGTCAATGGCGCGGTCTTCTTCGGCATCGTGCTGAAATCCGTTGTATTCGATGTCGGTTCGGGACCGCTTGAGATATGCATCCATATAGAACTTTTCGCGCCGCGTGAGATTCTTTGCGGCAGCTGTGACCTTTACTTCGTAGTCGGTCTCGATCTCGCTAATGCCAAGACCGCCCTCGCGCCTGGGTAGCGTGAGCATCATGACAAACGCCGTTTCCATCGGCGATCGGCATCCGTCCCGCACGCATTGGATGGCTTTTCGGGCAAGTTCGAGGCCCTTGCAGTCGATGAGGGAGTTAAAGAAATGTTTAAGGCTCGAAGTCGAGGTGAGCGCGAAGCGCTCGGTATAGGATGTCGAGGCATCGTGCCCAAGGGAATAGGCGCCACACAGTTCGAAGTAGTACTCCACAAGTTCTCGAAAGGGAAGATAGGTTGCGGCCTGAAGCGCACAGAGTTCGACGCCGACAATATAGATGTCGTCGGCAAGCTTGATAAAGCGCGAGCCCGCGAATCGCTTGGATGATACGTGGCACTTGCAGCCCGTCATGCTGCGCACGTTTGCGCGCTCGAACACCGTTGTATCGAGCGGGGCATCGTTATCCAGAGCGACGTTGTGCCTGGCGAGCCAGTCGGCGGCAGAGTCGAGCAGCTCCTTGCTGGGGCGCGCCCCGTAGATCTTGGCAGGGCTGCAGGGCTCGGTGCCAATTGCGGATACCGAGTATGCGGCTTGGTAGACCGCTTTTGCCGTGTTATGTGAAAGTACGATACTCATACAGATAGCATGGCAGACCAGGCAGCGGGGCTCGCAATGAATGCCAAGGCAAAATGGCGCGGCATAACAAAAGCTGTCCAAGCGCTTGACGCCAATGATGGAGAAAGATGCTATTTGGAGCATTGTCGCAGCTCGCTGGCTACGCAGACCTCCACAACTGATGCTGGTCAGCATCGTTTTGATGCAAAGGCGGCGTCAACAAAAATGTGCAATTTGGCTTGAACATACGCAGATGAAGTACTTGGTTATGCGGCGGCTAGACATCGGGGGCTGGAGGGCCATGTTGTACGGCGCGAAAAACGGGCCGATATCCGCTTGGACATCGGCCCGTATTGCGCCGCTTGAGGGGGGGGGCGCCTCGGCGTGTCGCTTTTGCGCGGGGCGCTATGGTCCGGCAAGTATTGCTCGCGAATGGCGCCTCTGCTTGGCAATCTACTTGGCAAACAGGTTCTTGAGGTTGAACTCGGCCTGCACCGTGCGGAGCATGAGGTCGGTGTCGTCGAGGCCCAGGTGCTGCTCGTTGGCGTCGGGCGCGAGGGTGCCGCGACGGCGTGCCCAGTTCTCGAGTGCGGCGGGTGCGGACTCGCGGGGGAGCGAGCGCACGTCGGCGTCCAGGCTGCGGCAGATCTGGCGCGAGTCGATGACGATAATCTTGCCGGCTCGGCGCGCCTCGGCATAGCCGTCCAGATGGATCTTGAACCAGCTGTCCTCAAAGGCGGCGTTGTGCGCCATGTACGGGTATTTCTTCATGAGCTTGAGCAGCTGCTTTTGCAGCTCCTTGTTCTCGCGGAAGGGCGTTTTGCCGTCGATGTCGTCCCAGGTGATGTGGTGGATATTCGACAGCGGCACATCTTCGCCGCGGTAGATATCGGGCAGGCCGCAATAGTGTGCCTCGGCGTCGTGCGGGACGGCGTCGCTGGTGAGCTCCATGATCTCCCAGCCCACGTTGATGATGTAGCCGCGCTCGGGTGCACGGCCGGTGGTCTCGATGTCGATGCCGAGCACCGTGCCCTGGATGGGCTTGCGGGCGTACGCCACGCCGAGCGCATCGCGGTCGCCGCGGATCTCGCGCATGACGGACGCGGCGGTGCGCTTTTGCATCTTGCCGATGGCGGCGCAGGTATCGGCGTCGGACAGGCCGCGCGAAAGCGTCGCGGGCGTCACGTTGCGCAGGCGCGCCTCGCCAATCTGGTCGCATAGGTCGCGGTTGCGGTCGGCCAGGTCGCGCACGGTGGCAAAGTCGAAGCCAGGGTCGCCCTCGGCGGTAAAGTACTCGGTCTCGAGCACCTTGAGGGCCTCTTCGCCTTTTTGACGCTCGGATTCCATGGCGGCGTGATCGCCATAGATGAACATGGGGATAAACGGCTGGCGCTCGTATTCGAGTGCTTGTGAAACGTTCATATACTGCTCCTTGGACGGGCCGCGTCGTGCGGCTCGGGGTCATTGAGATGTGGCGAGATGATAGTTTACCACAGGCAACTATTGGCATCACGCCTAGGACAACTACAATACCCTAGTTGACCGCTAGGACTTTTACAATGCTGCCGAAAGACACGAAAGGTTCCATCCGTCATGGATTTGCTGATTGATATTTTGCTTGACGCCGGCAAGGACACGCTCTCGCTGGTGCCGTTCTTGTTGGTGACATATCTGGCCCTCGAGACGTTAGAGCATGTGGCGGGCGATCGCGTCAACGGCGCCATCAAGCGTGCCGGCGCCGCTGGCCCCGTGGTTGGCTCGTTGCTGGGCATGGTGCCGCAGTGTGGCTTTTCGGCGATGGCGGCAACGCTGTACGCCGGTCGCGTCGTGACGTTGGGCACCCTGGTGGCGGTGTTTCTCTCGACCTCCGACGAGATGCTGCCACTGCTACTTGCCGAGCAGGTTCCCGTGCAGACTATGGCGATGCTTTTGGCTTCGAAGGCGCTGATCGCGCTGGTCACGGGCTTTATCGTGGATGCCGCCATTCGCGGCCTGCGTCGCAACGCCCGTGCTCATGCGGCGATCCGCCGTACCGTGTTGGGAACCGCTGCCAATCCGGCGCACGTTAACTGCGCGCATGACGATCACAGCGGCGGTGACATCATCGACGAGGTGGCCGAGGCGGGCGTGAGCGCCGACCACATCCATGAGCTGTGCGAGCGTGACCATTGCGGTTGTGATGAAGACGAGGACGAGCGTGACCACGGACATGGCCACGACCACGGACACGAGGGCGAGCACGAACACCACCACGGTCACTCCCACTCACACAAAGGCGCGCCTGTCCTGTCGATTATCCGCAGCGCGATCTCGCACACCGTACAGGTTTCGGTATTCATTTTCCTGGTGACGCTGGTCCTAGTCGCCGTGCTCGAGACCTTCGGCGAGTCCGCGATCGAGCAGTTCCTGCGCGGCAACGAGACGCTTGCTGTCCTGGGTTCGGCGCTTGTCGGCCTCATTCCCAACTGCTCGGCGAGCGTGGTCATTACGCAGCTGTATCTGGAAGGCGCGCTGCAGCTGGCACCGATGCTCGCCGGCACGCTCATTTCTGCCGGCGTGGGTTACCTGGTACTGTTCCGCACCAACCGCAGCGCCCGCGAAAACGCCGTGTTCCTGGTCATGATGTACGTCATCGGCGCGGGCTGGGGCCTTATCCTTTCCGCCTTTGGCCTCTAAGTAGATGTTTGATGTATCCCGTAAAAACTGGGGCATGCCTCAAACATCTACCGCCATGACCGGCGTTGGATGCGCGCCAATCGCCAAAACAAAAAGGTAGATTTTTAGGCATGTCCCAAAAATCTACCTTGGTTAGCGCAGCAGGTCGGTGAGGTTGCGCTTAAAGCGGGCGCGGTCTTCGCTGGTGAAGGCTGCCGGTCCACGGGTGCGACCGCCGGCGCGGCGCACTTTCTTTTCTTCGTGACGAATAAACAGCTGCATATCGATGGTGGCTTTGTCGTACACGCGCCCGCGCACGCCGATGGCGGCGGCATCGCGACCGAGCACCATGCTCGCCAGGCCAATGTCCTGTGTCACGACCACATCGCCTGCCTGCAGACGCTCGATAATGGCAAAGTCGGCGCTATCGGCGCCTACGCTCACGTCGAGCGTTGTGACCCAAAAGCCACGTCGCGCGTGCTCGGCATCGCGCGGGTCGTCACGGCGAATGTGCCGCTCCAGGTTTTGCGTGCTGTTGCCGGCGACAACCACGGCAACACCCGCCCGTCGCGCGCAGTCGATCGACTCACGCGTGACCGGGCAGGCGTCGGCATCAATAAACAGCGTTCGCGGCATCTAGTGCACCAGCTTGCCAAAGCGGATAGCACGAATAACCAGCGTCACGCCAAACACCAGGAGCGCAGCGCCGGTAAAGATGACGAGCATCTTTGCCGACCACAGCGGGTAGATGAACACGAACACGCCGGCGATGATGGAGAGCGCGCCGCTTAGGATGGCGAGGGCGCGGTTGGAAGAAAGCTCGGACTCCAGAATCGACATGATGCCCTCGACAATCCAGCCAAAGCCGGCCACGACCACCACAAGCGTGCTGAGCGTCGCGGTCGAAAGCGCCTGGTTGCGCAGGATCACCACGCCGCCCAAGATGATGAGCAGGTTGGCGAGGATGCTCGTGACGCGCCAGCCGGCGGGCAGCAGCGGCTCAAAAATGGCGGTGAACAGCCTGACGCCAGCCGTGATCACAAAGTAGAAGCCCAGTACGGTCGTCAAAAAGACGAGGGTCTTAGCGGGTGCAAACAGCAGCGCGATGCCGGCGATGAGCGCGATGACACCCGTGGCGGCGTAGATCCAGCGCACGGCTTTAATCGCCTTGCCTGCCATGCTTTTCTCGTCAAATCCAAACAGACTCGATTGTTGGTCGTCATTCTTAAAGATGCCCATGAGGCCTCCTTTCCGTGCGGCGTAAGCCGCGGTCGTTACAACCAGTATCGCCTAAAGGAGCTGGCGTATGGGCCGGGGAGGGCGAAACGCAACTCAAAGGCCCCGATTTGTTTCCGTTGTTCCCCACGTTGCGATTTTCTATTCAACAGGTGTAGAACATTGCAGCTCTGTTCGTTATTGCCTGCGTTTTAGGTTAGATTTTCCTAAGAACAATTGGCTTTTTGGGGGTCCCTATGAACGAAGCAGTTCCCGCGGCGCCGTCGAGCGCCGAGTCGATGGCAAAGCAGGGTTGCGAAAAGCTCGGCCTGGATGCGTTTGATGCGCTGGTCCGTCGCGCCCGCACATGCCGCCGTTTTGACGAGTCCATGCGCGTGCCGCGCGAGTTTTTGCTCGAGCTGGCAGAGCTGGCGCACCTGGCTCCCTGTGGCGCCAATGCTCAGCGCTTGCGTTTTCATGTGGTGAGCGGTGCCGAGGACTGCGCTCGCGTGTTTGACGAGCTTGCATGGGCCGGGGCGCTCAAGGACTGGCCGGGTCCTGTCGAGGGCGAGCGTCCGACCGGCTACATTGCAATTCTTGCCGAGCGCACCGTTCCCGGCAAGCCCGCCGCGCCTATCACCGAGGTCGACACGGGCATCGCGGCTCAGACGATGATGCTCGCCGCGCGCAGCGCAACGCCCGAGGTGGCGGCTTGCATGTTCAAGGCCTTTACGCCCCGCGCGATCGATGCGATGGGGCTCGATAACGACAAGTACGAGCTCAAGCTGATCATGGCTTTTGGCGTGCCGGCCGAGACCCAGGTTATCGACGCGATCGATTCCAACCCCGACGGTTCTATTAATTACTGGCGCGACGAGGCGCAGGTGCATCACGTGCCTAAGCGTCCGCTTGCCGACGTGCTGGTGTAGTTGCGTCGTTGCGGCGCGATCCGGCGGCAAACCACCACAAAGGTGCCTGACCCTTTGTGGTGGTGCGAGGGGAGGGCGTGTGTCCGATCTGTATTTGGTTCGGCATGGGCAGACCGAGCTTAACGTGCAGAACATTTTGCAGGGCTGGCAAGACTCGCCGCTCACGGAGAGCGGGCGCGAGCAGGCACTGGCGGCGCGCGCGGCGTTTGAGGCGCGCGGCATCTCCTTTGACCACGCGTATTCGTCTCCGTTGGGTCGGGCGCGCCACACGGCCGAGCTGATCGTTGGCGAGGATCTTCCCATAGAGCCGGTCGATGATTTGCGCGAGTGGCGCCTGGGCACGCTGGAGGGTACATCAAATCGCGATATGCCGCCGCAGCCCTGGGGCGATTATCCGGTGGCCTTTGGTGGCGAGTCGGAAGGCGAGCTTCGGGCGCGCATGGTCGCGGCGCTGTCCCGTATTATGGCCCGACCGCAGCACGATCGTGTGCTTGCGGTCTCTCATGGCTCTGCCTGCCAGGAGTTTCTTAGATGCGTGACCGGCGGGGGAGAGCAGCCCGACAACGGTGCCGTGCTTCATTTTGGCTATTGCGACGGGGCGTTTTCGCTCCTTGATTGGTAACGAACGAAAGGACCCCTATGAACAAAGATCTGTATCTGGTCCGTCATGGACAGACAATATTCAACCTTAAACGCATTATTCAGGGATGGAGCGATTCGCCGCTCACGCAGTTGGGCTGCGAGCAGGCGGCGCGTGCCGGTATGTTCTTGCGTGCGCGTGGCGTTGAGCCCGATCACGCCTACACCTCGACGCTGCACCGCACCGAGCAGACTATCGCCAGCCTGTGGCCGGGCCTTGCCTACGAGCGTCTGGATGGCCTGCGCGAGTGGTTCTTTGGCGACTTTGAGGCCGAGCGCGTGATGCTGATGCCCGAGCGTCCGTGGCGTGACTTTTATCGTCAGTTTGGCGGTGAGGGCCAGATGCAGGTACGTGAGCGCATGGTGACGACGTTGACCGATCTTATGCGACGCCCGGACCATTCGTGCGTGCTCGCGGTGAGCCATGCCTCGGCCATCAAGGAGTTTTTGGACCACTCTAGGGGGGCGGCGGCCGACGAGCGCGAGCGCGTGCCGGGCAACTGTTCGGTACTGCACTTTGCGTTTGACGATGCAACCGATACGTTTGAACTGGTCGAAGTCTTTACGCAGGAAGATTATGCGCGTGAGCTGGGGCTAGAGCCACTCGTGGCGGCAGCGGGCCCGCGGCGCGGGTAGCGCGGGCGCGGCGATGCGGGTCGCCGGCGTAATTGCTCGATGCGAAAGGGGCGGGGATGCATGCGCATGTATCCCCGCCCCTTGCTTGTTGAGCTGCCGAGTCTTTGTGCTGGGCGTTTAGGCCCCGTTAGAACCGTGAGATCTGGTGAGTGAGCAGACCCGTCGGAACCTGCGGCGCGCCGCCGCTGACCTGCGCGGCGGGGAACAGCACGGCCACGGAAAAGTTGAACGGCTCTTTGCCCGTGTAGGTGCCGGCTGCGCGGGCCTCATCGGCCAGCAACTGCGACGCCCCGGTCAGAGCGGCGGCGTAGGCGGGGTCATCGGCCAGCGCCGGCTCCGGTGCCTGATCGAGCATGGCTCGGATGGCGGCAACGGCGTCCTCGCGCTTGACTTCCCATACGCGATGCGTAATGCCGGTGGGGTCGGTGACGGCATAGAGCGACGCGCCCTCTTTGGCGGCGCCCAGGATGATATCCATGACGGGCGAGGCTTCGTAGGCGAGCGACACGGGGCGCGGCTGCACCTTGAGCTCGGCGATTGTACGGGCGGCTGCGGCCACATCTGCGGAAGCTGCGTCGTCGCCCGTCAGTACGCCGACCGGGCAAATTGCCACAACGCCCGTCACGCGCCCTGGCTCTCCGGAGCATTCGTACACGTAATACGCCGCGCCCGGATCCTTGAGCATGAGCCCATCGGCAATCGCACCGCGCAGGGCGTCGTTGTCACTCAGAATGCTGTCCATCGCAGGCAGCGCTTCGAGCACGCGATCCTGAGCTGGGCGGATGCAGGGAAACGGAAGAGCTTTCATGGACAGTCCTAACGCGCGAGTCGGTTTGTTCGCGGCTTATTATGCCCCAACTTGACTATTCGCGCCCCAGAGCGTGTTGTCGGCGAGCGCGATCAGCACCCGCTGGCAGCGAACGATATCGGCGTGGGGCACATATTCGTTTGGCTTATGCGCGAGCGCGAGCGAGCCTGGGCCATAGCTCATGCAGTTGCGGTTACCCGTCTTGCCGGCAATGACGGCAGTGTCGGTGTAGCCGGTAAAGAAGCCGACGGTCGTGTCCGCGCCTGTCACGTCATCGGCGGCACGCTCGAGCGCGGCTAGAAGGGGAGAGACCGGATCGCGCTCGATGGCGGGGCGGTCGCCTGTCACGGTATAGCTTCCATGGCAACCGGGGTCTGCGGCTTCGGCGTCGGCGATGGCCTGCTCTACCATGCGCGTCGCGGCGGCCGTATCGGTCGGCGGCGTCAGGCGCATATCGACCCAGACCTTGGCGCGGTCGGGCACGACATAGGGGCGATAGCCGCCCTCGATCTGTCCAAACGTGATGGTCGAAGCCCCCAGCTCATCATGCACGGGCAGCGCCGCGAACGCATGGCGCAGCGCACAGACGGCCTCGGCCATGGCGGCGACGGCATCCGCTCCCTTCCAGGGCTGGCTCGCATGCGCCGTGACGCCGGTCATCTCGATCTCGAACCACGTGCGACCCTTGTGCGCCACCTGAATCTGTCCGTCGGTGGGCTCGGTGTCCAGCACCCATTCGCGCGAGCCGACCCAGCCGGCATCGATGGCGGCCTCGGAGCCGCGCGTAAAGTCCTCTTCGTCGACCGAGCAAATAAGCGAGAAGCCACGGTGGGGCAGCTCACCATCCGCCGCCACGCGCTCGAGTGCGTGGACAAGCGCGGTAATGGCGCAAGCCAGACCGCCCTTCATGTCGCAGGCGCCCCGGCCAAAGAGTTTGTCGTTGCGCACGGTCGCCCCGAGTGGCGGTGTGTCCGCGTTCCAGCCATCTCCTAGGGTGACGGTATCCATATGGCAGATGTAGACGAGTCGCGCCTCGTCGCTCACACCCGGCACGGTGACCATAAGGTTGCGGCGCCCGGGGAGTACTTCGAGCTCTGCAACCTGCACGGCATCGAGCGCAGGACTATCAAGCTGCGCCAGCTGCTGTTCAATGAGCCTCTTAATGAAGTGTTCGATCTCGCCTTCGTAGGCGCCCGGGTCCGAGCTATCAATCTTCACGAGCTCCTGCGTAAGCCCCCAGGCAAAGTTCTCATCAACCATATGTAACCTCACAATCAGTTTGCTTCCAAAACCGATTGTAAGCCACCTGGAAGATTCGCGACGTGTGCGTAGCAGTATTAACCGTTCACAGGCCGAGCCATCGCGTTTGGCGTCCAGGCGGGTTTACAGACGACGCGGTGGGTACGTAGCCTTTATGGACGACATGCTGTGCGACATATCTGCCTTTCGGTATCACCGGATACCTCCGCAGGTCTTGGCAATAATGCCGGACCTGCCCGATTCTGCGGACGATCCGCGCAGGGAGCATCTTTGTGAGCACCCGCTTGTCAAGCATTTCCTGGGCACCCCGTTACACGTGTTGGCGCGGGGCGTCTGCGGGCGTAAGGGCGGCCGCATTGTCAGGCATGTTTGGAACGGGGAGAGGCCGTTTGGCTCCGTGCGGCAGACAGAGTTTGGCCTCGATGTCGCGTCCCCGCTCTTTACCCTGCTGACCCTGGCTTCCTCGGTCTCAAATGAGCGCCTGATCATGTGCATGTATGAGATGTGCGGCACCTTTGCCGTGTGCAAGATTGCGCCTCAGGTAAAGTCGGCGCTTGAGCAGGCATATGGGAGCCGGTGGGGTGACGCACGGTTGGGCTGGGAAAACGTAAAGGATGCCTCGGGGAATCCAACGGACCTGTGGAAACGACCGCCCTTGATTGAGCTCTCTGAACTAGCCGAGTACGTCGATAAGATCCAGGGGCTCCGCGGTGCTAAATCGTTCACGCGTGCCGCGAAATGCATTACGGGGGTTGTGGCATCGCCGCTCGAGGTCCAGGCTTCGATGCTGTTTGGCCTTACGAGGTTGCGTGGCGGCGAAGGGCTGCGCCTTACCAATAACGTCGAGATTCGCATGACGCGCAGCGCCCGCCTGATTTCGGGGCTTGATAGGCGCTACGCCGATATCCTGCTGTCAAATAAGGACGGCAGCAGAGAGTGCCTGGTTGAATGTCAAGGTAAAGCCATTCACGGATCCATAGAATCCAAGATCTCGGACTCCGATCGAACGACGGCCCTTCAAGCGATGGGATATCCTGTCGTTCTGATGACCTATGGTCAGCTGGTCGACTCCGATGCCTTCCGCGTGGTGATGGAACTCATCATGTCCTATCTCGATGTGCCGTTGAAAGACAAGACGCCGCGGCAGCAGGAGCTCGAACGGCGGCTTCGTGAGGAGATTTTTATCGATTGGGCGGGAATGTAGCCGTGCGGGTGGAAAACGGTCGCGCGGACTAGAGTTTTGGTCACAAAAAGGCTTCAATTTCGCCTTTGGATGGCCCTAAAAATGCTATCTAGAATAAGTTGTTTCGGAAAATGGACAGTCAACCTAAATTTGGCATATAGAGATCGATTTTTACCTACTAAAACCACTGATAAAGGTGTTTATCAAAGCAGGTGTGCTCAGTGATTTGGGCATGACTGTCGATTATCCGAAAAAACTTATTCTGGGTAGCATTTTCAAAACCAGCCGGAGCAACGAAATCGGCCCCCGTTTCGCGAAAACGGGGGCCGAATGAGCTTCATTGCCTGTCTGGCAGGCTTGGCGCCGACGCTATTTGATCACGCGTACGCGATACATCGAAGGAATCTGCTTGAGCGCCTCGATGGTGCTGCTGTCCAGGTGCTCGTCGGTGTCGAACATGGTGTAGGCGTTCTCGCCGGCGGACTCGTTGGTCATACGCTGCACGTTGGCGTTGTCCTTGGCCAGGATCGCCGTGATCTGGCCGATCATGTTGGGCACGTTGGCATGCAGGCAGGCAATGCGGCTTGCGGCGCGCGCCTTGCCCATGCTGCAGGCGGGGTAGTTGACACTGTGCGCGATGTTGCCGTTCTCCAGGTAATCCTTGAGCTCGCTGATGGCCATATCGGCGCAGTTGGCCTCGGCCTCGCCGGTGCCGGCGCCCGAGTGCGTGGTGATAAACGTGTTGGGCATCTTGACGGTCTTGGGCGTGGCAAAGTCGCAGCTAAACCAGCTCAACTTGCCCGCGCGCAGGGCGGCGTCGACGGCGTCTTCGTCGATGATGGTCTCGCGCGCGTAGTTGATGAGCACGGCGCCCGGGGCCAGCAGGTCGATCTGCTCGGTACTGATCATGCCGATGGTGTCGGCCTTGCTGGGCACGTGCACGGTGAGGTAGTCGCAGCCGCGGCAGAGGTCCTCGAGCGTGCCCACGCGCTGCACCTCGCGGCTCAGCACCCACGCGTGCTCGACGGAAATGAACGGATCGTAGCCGTAGACGTCCATGCCCAGGTCGACGCAGGCGTTGGCGACCTTGGAACCCACGTTGCCTAGACCGATGACGCCGATGCGCTTGCCCTTGAGCTCGCGGCCCACAAAGGCCTTCTTGGCCTTCTCGGCATCGACCTGAATCTCGGGGTCGTCGGCGTTGTCGCGCACCCAGTTCATCGACTGCACCACGCCGCGGCTCGAAAGCACCAGCATGCCCAGGACGAGCTCCTTGACGGCGTTGCTGTTGGCACCGGGGGAGTTAAAGACGACGACGCCCTTCTTGGCGTACTCCTCGATGGGGATGTTGTTGACGCCGGCGCCGCAGCGGGCGATGGCGCGGATGCCCTCGGGCAGCTCGTAGCCGTGCAGGTCGGTGGAGCGCATCAGGATGGCGTCGGCCTCCTCGGCGGTGCCCACAAACTCGTAGCCCTCGCCAAACTCGACCTTGCCGTCTTTGGTTATGTCGTCGATGGTTTTGATCTTGCGCATGAAAAACTCCTTAGCGGGTTTGTTTATAACAAGTGGTTTGAAGTGGCTGGTCGGCCCGCGGGTTGCGGGCTAGTTAGATCGCGGACTCAAACTATGCTGCGCTTCGAAGTCCTTCATGTACGAGGCCAGTGCCTGCACGTCTTCCATGGTTACGGCGTTGTAGACGCTGGCGCGCATGCCGCCCACCAGGCGATGGCCCTTGACGTTTTGAATCTGGTGCTCGGCCGCGCCTGCGACAAAGGCCGCGTCGAGATCGGCGTCGCCGGTGCGGAAGGTGACGTTGGCGATGGAGCGGCTGCCGGCCTGCGTGGTGCCATGGAACAGCTCGCTGTGCTCGAGCAGGTCATAGAGCAGGTTGGCCTTGGCCCAGTTGCGCTCGGCCATGGCGGCTAGTCCGCCGGCTTGCTCCACCCAGCGGAATACCTTGCCGCACACGTAGATGCCAAAGGTGTTGGGCGTGTTGAGCATGGAGCCCTTGGCGGCTTGGGTCTTAAGGTCCAGGTACTGCGGCGTCTGCGCAAAGGCGGGGCCATCTGCGATGAGATCGTCGCGCACGATGACCACGGTCACGCCCGCGGCGCCGGCGTTTTTCTGCGCGCCGGCGTAAATGAGCCCGTAGCGCTCGACGTCGAGCGGCTGCGACAGAAAGCAGCTCGAGACATCGGCGACCAGCGGCACATCGCCGCAAGCGGGCAGCTCGTGGTACATGGTGCCAAAGATGGTGTTGTTCTGGCAGATGTAGACGTAGTCGAGCCCGTCGCCCGCGGCCTCGGCGGCAATGCGCGCGTTTATGTCGGCCATGGCGGGAATGCGGTCGAAATTGGTGTCCTCGGAGCTCGCGAGCAGCACGGCCTCGCCGTACTTGGCGGCCTCCTTGTACGCCTTGTTGGCGAAGTTGCCGGTCACGACGTAGCCGGCGCGGCCGCGGCGCATGAGGTTCATGGGGATGCCCGCAAACTGCAGCGTGGCGCCGCCCTGCAAAAACAGGACGCGGTAGTTGTCGGGGATGCTCAGCAGGCGGCGCAGGGTTGCCTCGGCGTCGTCGATGATCTGCTGGTACATGCTAGATCGATGGCTCATCTCGAGCACGGACATGCCGCAACCGCGGTAGTCCATCATCTCGTCGGCGATCTCGGCGAGCACGCTTGTAGGCAGCGCGGCCGGGCCAGCTGAGAAGTTGTGCACACGTGCCATCTTCTAGTTCCCCTCGTAGTCGTTTGAACGTTCGGGATACTTTAGCACAGTGGAGCGCTAGGCGCGACCGCATCACGGTAAAACTCGACCACGCCGCTATGATTTACAGGATGGTTACATGGGGGAGGGGTGACCTTACCTGATGGCTCGCATCCGATCTGCCTCGGTCTTCGCTTGTTTCCAGGGGCGCACGCGACTGTTGGTGAGGTCAGCGTAGCCGCGGGCGATGGAGAGCTGGACAGCCCTATGAGCTTCGTGGTGGTTGTCAATTACCGAGCCAGAAGCGTTTTGCAAGTATGGAACTTGCTTTTCAATTGGCACGCAGAGCCCCTCCTGTAATGCTTGCCCATTCAATTTATATCGATAATAGCGTGTGGGCACCTTGCGGGATTGGGGCAAGGCGACAGACCGTAGGGAAAACCTAGACTCCCGGTCGGCAGATCCGTGCATCTATGTTCACAATCGAATCATTTTGGCGGCGGTTTTGTTGTGCAATAAAAGACACTTGAGCTATAGCAGGTACTTCCAAGCGCTGTTCACCGGATGATAACGACCGTCTGCAGAAACGGCCCATTGGACAGCTTTGTTCGTTGGGTTGCGTATGTGTCTCACGGTATGATTAAAAGCACGTCATGCCAGACCGGTGTTAATAAAAGGCCAGAAATGACGGCATCAAATGCAATCGCGGCATAGGGGATGCTGATGAGCGAATCGAACTACTTGGAGAGGTTGGAGAAAACGTCCATCTCGGAGCTTAGTTTTGATGATGTACGGCTGAAGCGTTCAATTCAGAAAGCTGGCTTCTGCTACTTGCCCGATCTTTTGTCTCTTGCCGATAAAGAAATAGACGCTCGTTTTGATAGCAGATATGCCGATTCAATCATAAGGATGCGAAAGAAATACCGTGCGGCCCCCGACGACTTCGCGGCCTCCATGCTTCAGCCCAAGATGGTCGAGAATACGACGAACGTGAAAGTCCTGCCGAAAAGCCAATCTCCTCGCGAGTCAAATACCGAGACAGCGTCCTCGATAGAGCAATATGAATACGACTTGAGCCATTTTCCGCTCACACGCTCGCATGGGTTGTTTTCGGCAAAGTTGGAGGAATTTGAAGAAAGAGCTCGGGGTGCCTTTGACGACCTTGACTCAAGGTCTGAAAACGTCATGGTTTATCAGACGTTTGAGGAATTCTCGGCAGACCTTGATGAGCTCAGCGCTGCTTTTGAAGAACTCATAAAACGTTACCCGACAAAACCTCGCATTGTTCTGATGCTGATTGATAGGTGTTTGCCGAACGCATTTATGGTTTATGTTGCTGACAAGGCGCGCAGGGTTTTCAACGATCATAACTTATGGGGCAATTTCTTCGCGAGTCTTGGCATTTTCGACAGTAACGTACAGGGGCTTGTAAAGCATATTTTCATGAAACATGTTGAAGAGCGTGGAATGCCTTTGTACGGCCGTGATGAGGAAGTTAATTACTACTTCTACACCACACTCCTCCACGGAGGCTTATCGGAAGATTCTTGGTCAAACCTGTGGGAGAAATTACTTCCGCTTGCGAAAGAAGTTTCTAAAGGCAGTTTAGGTTTTGGCGGAGAGATGGACGGGCGCTCCGTTCTTAGGGAGCTAAAGAACCCTGAGAGTCGGTATGCTCCCGAAAAGGCAGTCCTTAACATTCTTGAGAAAGCGCCCGATTCAACCATTGCTCCATTATTTGAGGCGTCCATGCGCGTGGCGGCGCAAATTGTTGACACGAATAGGGCTGGAAGCCGCTACACGATGCTATCTAGTTTCGGTCTGCCTGAAGCTGCAATGCAGGCCCTTCGTGACAATCAAGAGCGTGTGCAGCCCTTGGCGACCGGAGGAAGGGCTGCTTCTGAGACGCAAGAGCGGAGAAGTGGCACCCACCGATTAATCTATCTTCCGATTGCCAGTTTGCAGCTGGATTTATCTGAGGGTGTTGTGACCATGCGCTGGCCGCGCCAACAGTTCCCGCTGCATTTTGCTGGTGACAAGATTGACTATTATGTTGACGGCGAGCTAAAGGCAAGCTCTGAATTCGATATGAGTGTCGGAAAATGCATTTTGAATGCCGTCAGTATTGCCGTTAACCCTCGGGCTCGTTACGACGTGGAATTGAAGCTCATGCAGAAAGATGAGCGAGCGGGTGACTACATCGAGCTTAGCTCTTTGAGCCAGTCGTTCAGTAGGAACAAGCCCGGTTGTTTTGAATTTATAAAGGACGCTAAGGGCTTCTATCGCTTGCGTGGCAAGAACGAGCGGTTAACGAAAAAGCGTCGTATCGCATACATTGTTAAAGACGGATACAAGATCGTTCCCGGGCAAGGCATGAAAGCCGTTTCGGAGTATGAGGCTTCTGGCGATTGGAACGATAACCAGATTTATATCTACGACGTTGAGCCCGGTTCGGCAGGTTCGGTTGTTGACGAGCTTACGGGCGAGGAAGTTGCCGTTTGGCAAGAACGTTATGTCGCAAAGGTTGATAAGCATCGCATTATCGGAGAAACGAGCGACGGCGTTGACTTGTATGGGTGCGTTCCGAACGAACTCAATACCAGCGACGGCCTGCCCTCTGTGAGCATTGAAGCGCTTGATGGCGCGAGCGCCCTAAAAGACTTGGACATCATGTGCTGCTGCGATGGCGAGCTGGTGTCGATGCCTCGTTGCGCCATATATGAGGACGATACTGAAAATTCAGGTATTGCAAGAATAGAACTCAATCTCTCAAAAACGAGTCTATTCAGTTGGCATATTGAAGAATGCGTCCTAGAGGCGAGGCAGAAATCTGCCGGTGGTAAGGTTGTTTTCCGCTACCGATTCGCAGTGGTACCCATACAAGAATTTAGGCCTCTGTCCATCAGCATTGATCACGGGCGTGCTGTAGCTGAATATGGTTTCCAGGCGTGCCTTCCCATTGATGTTGTGCGTATTCGTGAAGAGGCTGATATGGCAGGCGAATGCGACAGTCCCGATTCTCTCAATGCGTGGGAGCGGTATGAAGCGAAGGCTCTCCTGAAGGATGAGTTCTTGCGCGTTCGCATCCGATCGAAAGGGAGTGGCAAAGAAACTGATGCCAAGCTGGCCCTTGCTGCAATAGATGTTGACATACCAGATAGACTAGCGAATCTATCCGAAGAGCGTCCAATCTGTTTGGCGGATGCGCTAGAGCTCGGTCCTAGCGCGGCAAACTTTAAGATTGTCTCCTATGGTTGGAGGTATAACAGGGCCGTGCTGGCGTTACTCGGTTCAAGACCCCTTTTCTTCAAGGCACTCAAGCAGCCTGGCGAATACGGATTCAATCTTTTTAGGCATGCAAGTCTCTTACAACAAGCTGATAATAAGGCGCCCATCCGCCTTCCCTTGAAGCTGTCCCTGTGGTATGGCGATGACGTGTCAACGGGAGAACTGAAGCCGGCCTGGACTGATGTTCAAATGCTTGACTGCGCTGAAGGGCTCGGCATTAACGGCTGGAAGTTATTGCCGGCCGATTCTCTTGGGTATGTCCTTCGGTTCGAAGGCAAGCCCTTATGCGACATTCATTTCAGGTTTTTTGGACTTTCCAAGTATAAGGAAAGGGGCGAAAAGCCGATTGCTACGGCCTTTGCGGAAAAGGGCTCTGCGGAGGTCGCCCTTCCATCAAGCGTGGTGAGGCAGCTGGGCAACAAGAGAGAGGTCGCAGTTGAAATGTCACCGAGCGACTTCTTTGGAGACCCTCGGCGAGAATACGCGACCAGTATCATTCTTAAATAGCGGGAGCAAATAATGACGGATGTAAAAGAATTCAACCCCATTGAGACTGCGCGCAAAGTGGAGGACTCTTATCGTGAATACATTGCCACTACTATTCACTTTGATGACGCGGATTTGCAGAAGCAGCTTGAGACGATTCTCTGCGAGCCGGGATATCTTGCAAAGGGACCGTTTCTTGAGGCGGCGCCTCCGTACCGCAAGGATAAAACTGTGGCCGACCTGGTGGACGAGGGGCTTCTCTGCAAGGGCATGATGAGTTTAGGCGGCGGAGAGGCACGTAATTTTGACCCCTATCGCCCCTTATATGTGCATCAAGTTAAGGCTATTGAAAAGAGCGTTGCCGGGTGTAATTACGCCGTCGTTACGGGCACGGGTTCGGGTAAGACTGAGTGCTTCTTGCTTCCGATTCTGAATGACATCCTCTCAGAATTTGAAAAGAGTGGGCGCTCCGCTGGCGTCCGTGCCATGATTCTTTACCCGATGAACGCCCTTGCAAACGATCAGCTTAAACGATTGCGCCAGTTGCTGAAGGGGACCGATATTACCTTCGGGCGTTATACCGGCGACACTGAGGAGAAAGAGTCCGTGGCTCTCCGTAAGTGGAAAGACGAAAACCCGGATCAAACTAGACTGCCAAATGAAATCATCTCTCGCGAGAAAATACGTGAGAACCCACCCAACATTTTGCTTACAAACTACTCTATGCTTGAGTATCTCCTTCTGCGTCCGGAGGATGCGCCGCTGTTCGAAGGGGCATTTGGTGCAAACTGGCGGCATATCGCCATCGATGAGGCGCACGTTTATTCGGGCGCGCTTGGCACCGAAATCGCATATTTGCTGCGTCGAGTAAAGGCTCGTATCGAATCGGAAACGGGGGAGCTGCCCAAGCTTCATTGTTACGCAACTTCCGCAACAATCGGCTCGGAAGAAGATATGCCGAAGGTGGCTAAATTTGCTCGGGATCTTTTTGGCGAGCCTTTCTCGGGTGATCCCGCAGATCTCGATGTCATCACGAGCGAGAAAGATCAGCCCCAAGATGCTCTTGATGAAAAGCCTTGGGGCACGCTTTCTCTAGACACTTGGGCGGAACTTCGCAGGGAACTTTCCGATCCTGAAAACGTAAACGTAGAAGACATTCGCAGCACACTCGCATCTGGTGGAGCTCCTGAAGAGGTTGTAGCGAGACTAGACGGCGAGTCCCCCCTAATGGGACTAGGAAAGATCCTTCTGGGTGAATCGTCTGCGGCAAAACTGGTGAGACGCTGCGAGCGTCTTTTCGACCTCACTGATCTTGACACCATTGAGGAGCTTGAGATCGAAGGGCTCACGGGAGATAAGAGAGGTGTGGAAATCCTCACTGCCATGGTTGAGGTGCTTTCCTCTGCGCAGCGCTCCAAGGATGTCCCCATTCTTACGAGTCGCTACCATTCCTTCTTGCGTGCTCCTGAGGGCATCTATTTAAATCTGCATACACGTAAGCTGACTCCTCACAAAACGATTGCGGAGCATTATGACGATGTAAACGATACTCCTGTATATGAGGTGTCGGTCTGTCGCCACTGTGGGCAGGCATACATCCTTGGTGAGGAGAGCTCCGATCCCGAGGTGAAGACTGCGTGGCTTAGTCCTCGACATGAAGGAACGGATTCCGACGACGAATTTCTTCCGAGGGTCTATTACCGTCTTCTCTCTGACGAATCGGAGAGAGATCCCGATGAGAAGATCCAATGGCTGTGCCCGATATGCGGGTCTTTGTATCATGAAGCCGAGGGTGGTGCTCATCGTTTCGAGCATGAGATTGTCGCCCGCATCCCAATTGCGCTCAACCAAAACGAGAAAAAACAAGCAGATGAGGCAGAAGCGCGTTGTCGCCATTGTGGATATCAGTCCGTTGTGGCAATTCAGCCTATGCGCGTTTCGCCTGAAGCTGCGGGCAGTGTCGTTTGCTACGACTTAGTCAGGGATATTCCTCCTTTTGATGAGGAGGCTGACGAGGATGATTTGTTTGCAGACCTCGATGAAGAACGCAGGGCCGGAAGTGTTATTTGCTTCTCGGACAAGCGCCAGGACGCGGCTTTCTTCGCGCCCGCATTGGACAGAACTTATGGAAACATCACACGTCGTCAGCTGATAAGAGAAGCGGTGGAGGCTCTGTCTCGCGACGGTGAAGGCTGTAAGCCGAGCTCAGTTATTGATTGGATAACAAGTGTTGCAAAGAGGCGATATCCGGGGGTCTTGGGTTCCAACAAGAGGGGCCAGGCGACGGCCTGGGTTCTCGATGAGCTTGCGGCCGAGGATTCGCGGAACAGCCTTGAAGGCCTTGGCGTTGTAAGGATCGAGCCTACTGAATTTAACAAGGGGTTTTCCCATCCTGGGGCGAAAAAGCTTGTCGCAAGGCAAGTGGATATACTTAATGCCGATGGGGCCACCTGGCTTTCATGCGAAGACTACATTTTGTTTGCAAGGACCTGTCTTGAACTGCTCCGAGAGAAAAACGTTATCGAGGTTCCTGAAGGGGTCCCTGAACTAAGAAACAATCATGAGAAGCGCGGCAACCTTGTCGTGCTTGAGAGCGACAGCTCTGCGTCAAAGGATATTGTTCAGTTTGCGGGAGATGCGGTACGTGGTACAGAAAATAAGCGCAGCGCCTTTATTCGCAAGTACGTCAAAAGGGTCCACGGTATCGAGCTGACCCGTGAGGACGTTCGCCCGATTCTGCAAAGTCTATTCCAGTTTATGGGGGAGTATCTAAGTTGCAAGCTATTTAGGGGCGAAGGATATCTGATCGATTCGCGTGAACACTTTAGGCTTGGCAGAGATATTTGGACTATGTATCCGCATTCCAACGATGATATTGTCTATCGTTGTGATGCGTGCGGATGTGAGACTCACCTGGATACGCATGGTGTTTGCATGACAACGAAATGCAACGGCACGATGGTGAAAATGAGCTTCGCAGAGGCAAGAGGCAAAGACCGCTACTATAAAACGGTATATCAAGATGAGGCGCTTCCTCTCAAAATCGAAGAGCATACGGCGCAGCTGTCTTCTAAAAAGGCCAGGGAAATACAGAGCGATTTTATTAAGGGCGCCGTTAATGTTTTGAGTTGCACAACGACATTTGAGCTGGGTGTAGACGTCGGTGATTTGAGGGCAATCTTTATGAGAAATGTTCCGCCCAGCACTGCAAACTACACACAGCGTGCTGGACGCGTTGGACGCCGCGCTGGCAAGCCTGGATATGCCATCACATTTGCTCGCTTGCGGCCCCATGATGTCGCGTACTTTGAGGACCCAGCCAAGATAATTGGCGGCAACACGAGAGTGCCAATGTGTTATCTGAATAACGATGCCATTGCGATACGGCATGTTTTCGCTGTCGCTATGTCTGAGTTCTTTCGCTACGCGAGCCGGAGCTTGGGCAAAGACTACTCTCATGGATACAACGACTTTATGGATCTTTCTAAATCGGAGCCGGAAGGCCTCGAAGATCTTCGCCGCTTCCTTGCATCGCGGCCAAAGAGTGTCTATGAACAGCTCGTCCGCGTTGTTCCGCAAGGCATGCCTGTGGCGGAAGAAGTTGGCGTAAACGAGTGGGGGTGGATAGCAAAGCTCGTTGGGCCAATCGATTCGGCTGAGAATGGAGGCGGTGGCAGGCTTCTCCTTGCACATAGCCTTAAGCATGCTGATTTTGAGCGTGTTCAGGATGGTATTGAACTGAATATGGGCGTCAACGACATTCTCGCATCCAAGCTTTTAAAGTCTAGGGATGCACTCAAGAAGGAGAGAACTATCGCAATTCTTGCCGAGAACGGAGTATTGCCTAAGTACGGGTTTCCGACTGATCTCGTAGAGCTCCATCTTCTTGATATTGAGAATTCTGTAGGTGAGAACAGGCTCGAGCTTTCTAGGGGTATGCGTCAAGCCATTAGGGAATATGCACCGGGGGCGGAAATCGTTGCCGGCAAGACGCTTTGGAAGTCCGTCGGACTCAGAAAGCCGAAAGGGCAAGAGTTGCGAAAGCGCAGGTATGGAAAGTGCCCAAATTGCGAAACATTTGTATGGCCCATTGAAAACTACAGTGATAAAGGCGAGTGCCCCGTTTGCCATACCGAGTTTGCTCTCGAAAAGAATATGCTCATACCTTCCTATGGTTTTGTCGGAACAGAAAACAAAAAAGGCATCGGGCTTAGAAGGCCGAGGCCAAAGGGGTATGCATCGGTGCACTTTAGCCAGCACTGGCCTAACGAGACTGCGACCGGAGAGTTTTGTTTTCCTGGCGGTGCGGTGAAAGTAAAATATGCCGAGAACGGGCAACTTTGTGTGCTCAATAGCCCTGCTAAGGGCTTCCAAGTCTGCTCTTACTGCAATCGCGCTGCTGTTGGTGGAGAGAAGATTCAACATGCCTACTGGTGCGAGAAGAGCGGCGCTGCTCCAAAGATTAATAGGTTCAGCGCACTGGGTACGGCATTTGTGAGCGACGTTCTCGAGCTCGTATTTGATTTTGATGCGGCGACGGTTTGCTGCGATGGCGACTGGGAAGCTGTGATGTGGGCGCTGGTTACCGCTGCGGCTAAAATCCTTGAGGTTCCCGAGACCGAACTCGGAGGGACTACATACAAAAATGAGGCAGGCAGCTTCTCAATACTCATCTATGATGACGTGCCTGGAGGAGCCGGTCATGTGCGCCAGCTCAGCAAAGAGGTGGCGGAACTAATTGAAGAGGCATATAAGGTCGTAGACGGTCATTGCGGATGCGGTGAAGAAACTTGCTGCTACGGTTGTATTGCAAATTATTACAACCAAGCTGTGCAGGCGAATCTTTCTCGAGGCGCTGCAAAGCGAATTTTGGGGACTCTTCTTGCTGTGTCGCCTTCCGTTTGTTCTGCCGGCAATGCCGATGAGGATAAAGAACTCGATTGCGAGCCGGATGCCTCGGACTCGGTTGCTGGGTTTGAGCTATATGCCTCTGATGATGGCGCAAACAACAAGGCGCTATCGTTGGCCGAAGCGATGAAACTGTCAATCCAATCTGGTTCTACGGATGAATGGGCCGAGCTGGTTTGTGAGATGGCGAGCTACGATCCGCATTTGCGTTGGGAGACTCCGGACAAAGACGTGGATCTATCTAATGCTAGCGGCGACAGCGCTTACGCCACGTTTGTTTGGCGTAAGTCCAAGGTCATTCTTCTTGATGAAGAAGCGGCGAGCGATTTCAAAGATGTATTTGGGCCTGCTTGGCGCAACATTTCGGGTTGGAGCCTGTTTGTCGTTGGCGAGTGCTCCGCCAAAGATGTGATGGACGAGATTTATAAAGAGGCGTAGCTGTGGCTGCAAGAATGATACCGAGCCTTGGCCCGGCTGAATACGACGATCGGAGCCGTGAGGGGGAGATTTATTACGCGCTGAGCAAGCTTCCCGATGATTTTACGGTTATCCATTCATACAAGATGTTGGATGTTGTGGATGGAAACGCTATTGAGCAGAGGGAAGCCGATTTCGTCGTGTTTAATCGCAGGCTCGGTATCCTTGTCATCGAGGCGAAGGCGGGAAAGATTCGCTGCGAAAACGGCGAGTGGCTATACGGTAGCGGCATATCGATGAGGAGGCATGGAGGGCCTTATCGACAGGCGGATAGCATCAAATGGAAGCTCATTAATCGCTTTGAGGATGTAGGGTTAGGAGAGCTTTGCGGTAGGTGCAAGGTTGCTCATGCGGTTTGGCTTCCGTCCCTGGGGGCACATGAACTTGGCTTTATTGATTACTCCCCCGAGGCTTCTCGCGATATTACTCTGTGCAAGACAGACCTTGGAGATCCAACTGCTCAAATCGTTCGCATCATGAGTATGGAAGTCGGGGGAAGGGAGACGAGACTCTCCAAGACCGAGGCTCAAGAGGTCTTGCATAAAGTGCTCCTGCCGGAGTTCGATATCGTCCCGACGAATTCGGTGGACTATCGATATAACGACTTCGTGTTCGCAAGGCTGCTGGACTCGCAAGCTCGCGTGTTGAATTTCATAAAGGATCAGAAGACAGCGGTAATTAACGGGGCGGCAGGAACTGGCAAAACTCTCATTGCAATTGAGAGAGCTAGGCAGGCCGCCTGTACGGGCAGGGTTCTCTTTTTGTGCTTTAACTCGCTTTTGAAGGAAGAGATTACTAGAAGGTGCGACGATGTCCCGGAAATTGACGTCTATACAATTCCGGGCTACGCCTGCAAGGTCTGCAATTCTCTCGAGCCAAACTACGCCAGCCTGACCGAAGAACTCATGGAGCACCCTGACTCGTTTCCCTATCAGCACATCGTAATAGACGAAGGCCAAGACTTTGGCCTCAAACCCATTGAAGATGCGATGGTGCTCGAAACCTTGCGTTCTATCGTGGACTCGAGGCCGGAAAGCACGATGTACCTCTTCTACGACAAAAGGCAGTTTGTCCAAGGCTCAACTATGCCCAGCTTCCTTATGGATGCCGATTGCAAGCTAACGCTTTATGTAAACTGCCGGAATACGGAGGCTATCGAGAGGTCTTCCTTGAGTGCTCTTGGTGAGGCGCATGGTTTTAGAATGCAGGTTATGGCTAGGCTCGGAAAACCTCCATTGCTTATGATTGATTGTGACGCCGCCGCGCAAGAGGCATTTGTGGATAAGCACATTGATCTACTCAAGAACGCTGGTATTAATGACATTGTGGTTATCACATGCAAGACACTGGAAAACTCTAAGCTGTCGAGTTGTTTCACTGGCGATCTGAGCTTAAAGAGATGGAAAGGTCAGAAGGTTCCCGTCCATACGGTGAGGAAGTTCAAGGGGATGGAGGCTGCTGCGGTAATTATGATTGATGTTGATCAAGCCTTATGGGAACAGCCGTCCATGAGCTACATGCCTGAGCCTGGAACTCTGTTTTATACGGCTGCTTCGAGGGCGCGGCATGAGCTTAGAATTGTTTGCGACATGAATGGGGATGACTGCAACCATGCGCTCGTGGCGATGGGTGAAAAAGCGAATAGGCGCCCCGCCAAGAAGCTCGCAAATGTTCTGGGAGCAGTATTGGTTGGATAGGGCGCCGGCGCGCCCCACCGCCCTTTGTGAATCCGAGATTGTTTCCTAGGAGCTTCGCTGCTGCTTTCGTTGCTATTCATGTCATGTGTGGGCGCCAGCCTATATCACCGGGATATACCGCGACAAATACTCCTTGAGTGCGGGGTCGCACACATAGAGATACGTTCCCAGCATGCCACGCGTCATGAGGACATAGTAGGCGTTGACGATAATCTTCCGTAGCTCATCTTCGCTCGCCTTTTTCTTTGCGACAGCATCTTTGAAGTTCGCTTTGTTAACGCAGACGGCTCCTTTATCGGTGTCGTAGTAAATGTCTGGCCCCAGAATGACGAATCCGTAATTGAGGTCGTAGCCCTGCACCGTGTGGATGCATCCAACCTCGTTGACGGCGTTGGCAGAATTAACCCAATCCTTTTGGGTTGAGTTCCAACGTTTGGGAATGCCCTCGATGACGATGTCGAAAGCGTCTTTGTGTTTCTTCGTTTCCCACTTCCACGCAAAACCTGCCGTCATGCGGGATAGACCAACTTCTTCTTCCTTGGCTTGCTGCAGGGAACAGAAATCCTCAAATCGGTCGACGATTCCAAACTGGTATCTGGGGATATCGCTGTCCGGATCCCCGGCTCGCGAATCGTAAGGCTCCGATGAAAAGAGTTCGTTGAACTTCATGCCGGTATGCATAAACGCCTTGTTGTTGAGTAAGTCATAGACAAAATCGAGGTATTCGTCACCACCGCGTACGCGCATTTGTGTGCTTAGGCTGAACTCTTCAGTTTCAATGCCTGCTTCTTCGAGCTGATTGAGTCGCTGCTCAAGGCCGTCTCGATTGAGTCCGGATGCGCGAACCTGCTGTTTGGGGTCGTAGAACAGGTACGCCTTGTCACAGCATTTGAATATCCAGTCAACCTGGTTGCTCGTATGCGGAAGGCCGAGGCGATCGCAGGTGTTGTAAAAAGCCCCAATGCCGGCGCCCATGCTTAGATAATTACCTAGTCGATGTGCTTCGTCGACAAGCAGGATGTCATACCGATCGTTTTTGGTAACATCGCTGGGGCTCAAGATATCGCCAGGCTTTAACCCTGGAAGGAAGTGCGTGAGTTTCCTGAGGGTCTTCTTCAGGGAATCCATGGGGGTGACAAAACCGACTCGCAGGCCGGAAAGGTTGGGCTCATTTTTGATTTTGAACATGAGACTGATGGCGAGGATTGTTTTACCTGTTCCCGGTGCGCCATTCACGACGGTTATACGTTCTCTTTTTGAGCCGCCATGTTTTGCGTCTTCATGCTCCTGTTCGAGACGTTTAAAAATCGTCTCGATCGTTTCGTATTGGTCGGGCGTAAGCGTCTTGAAAGGTGAGAACTTGAACAGATCGGAGTTCTCGAGCTCTTCAATCGGATGAATCGCGTAGTTTTCTTCGCGAAGCTTTGTCCAGAGGTCTCGGAACTTCTGGCGATATTGAGGCCGCTCAAAATAATCGAATTGGGCATAGCCGTTGTTGGCATTGGTGACCTGGTATTTTTCGTCAGCACAGAACAGTTCGATGAGCCTGTTTTCAAACTCAAATGTCGCTGATTGATTGAATGTAGGGTTGTCGATCAGAAGTGTTCGATCGAAATCCTTGTCCACGTTTGCAGCGTGTTGTTTCATACGGCGCTGGTAGTTGGTTGTTTGGCCGATGTATGCCGTCTTGTTACTGCTGTTGGTAAGAATGTAAAGGACGGGCCAACTCTCGTCATGATGGGCTCCAGGCTTTGGCGTTCCAAAGTCCTGAAGTGATTCGCTTGTCTCAAAGGGCTGGGGCAGGGGAAGCGTGTATTGTCGAAGGGCGAACTCATTACTCATGATGGTCCGCCTTTCTGTATTCGTTAGATGATGCGTCGACAGGATAGCGCTCGCCATTGCGCTTGAGCTTGGACGAAAGCGCCGCTGCCAGGTCGATTTCATTTAAATCTGCGAAACGCAGAAGGAAAAGGAGCGTGTCGGCGACTTCGTCTTCGATGACTTGGCGCTGCTCGGTGTCTTCGAACATTTCTGCAATGCGCTCGTCGCTCATAAAACGAAAGAGCTGAAGGAGCTCGGAGGACTCAGTCGCCATGCCGATGGCAAGCTCTTTTGGCGTGTGATATTTGCGCCAGTCGCGTGCATCACAAAAGTCCCTGACTTGTTTCGTCATGACATCGAGTTTATCCATCGTCTGCAACCTCCCTGATGTTCATTGTTTTATTATGGCCGTATCTGGGATTTATTGCACATCATTTGGAGCGTACGGTTTGTTCGGTCGCGATTGTCCGGCAGGAGGTTTCACCATGAAGATCGAAGTTGATGTGGACCAACTGCGCGAGAGCCTGCTCGATCGCGCTGGGAGCGCGGCAGGCGTGGGCTTTCCTGCTGCCATGCTCGACGTAGTGGATATCGAGGACGAGTCGCCCCAAGAGCTCCTAGCCCGAGCCGAACGCGAAGGCCTCGACCTCCGCGACTTTGCCGTCGACGATGACTAGGAATGTGACAAGGGTAGCTAATTTGGGACGGTCGTCTGCGCCCGTCGCTGCGCGAAAATGCATGATAAGCCGTCCCAATGGAGTCTAATGAGCTCGCGACTGTTCTATTTTGATCGCACGCTGGCTAAGTGAGTAGACTTTATTGGAAATCCTGAGCACACGACTAATTTGCTTCAACAAACCCGCAGGTCACAGACTTGTGCTTTGGTGACGTGGTCGGCGATTCGACAAAAGTCTACTCACTTAGTTTTGAGAGGCGCTAATTGTCCGCAACGAGACCCCAGCCGGGGCGATTGATGCTCAAATGTAGCCAATTCGGGATGGCTGTCCCTTGCCGCTACGACGCCAGGGTGGCGATGACGGCTTCGTCGCCGGCGTATATGAGGGTGTTGCCGTCGGGGATGATCGTTTGGCCGTCGCGCTTGAGCATCACGACGATAAAGGGGTGCTTGCCTTGCGGCACATCGCGAAGACGCTGGCCGGCCAGGCGACCGTGGGGCGTCACGGTGACCTCGCGCAGTGTAACCTCGGCACGCTCTTCAAACGTTGGCGCGGCCATAACCAGCAGGTCACCTTCCTCGATGACGGTATCGCCGTTGGGCAGCACCGGGTGCGCGCCGCCGCGCAGTACCAGGACCACGAGCATATCTGTGGCGCTGCCAATGTCCGCGAGCGAGCGTCCGGCAAATGGATGGCCCGCGCCTACCTTGAGCTTAACGAACGACATGCCGTCCTCGTCGCGGTAATCGTTAAAGGTACGGCGCACGTCGCCTTCCGCGTCGATCATGTCGAGCTTTTTCGCCACTGCCGGCAGCAGCGATCCCTGCACCACTATGCTCGAAACGGCAATCACAAATACCAGGTCAAACAGGTCGTGACCGCCGGGAACACCGGCCACCACGGCAAAGAGGCTAAACACGACCGAAGCCGCGCCGCGCAGGCCCGCCCAGCTTACAAGTGCGACCTGGCGAGGATTGGACTTAAAGGGCGCCAGGAGCAGACCGACGGCGATGGGGCGGCTCACGAAGAGCATAAACGCCATGAGCGCCAGGCCGGGTAGCAGCATTTGCGGCAGGCGTGCGGGCGTCACGAGTAGGCCGAGCAAAAAGAAGATGGTCATTTCGGCCATCTCGGTAAGGGTGTCAAAGAAGTGCGCCATCTCGACCTTGCCGGTGATGTCGCTGGCGCCTAGCACAATGCCGGCAAGGTACACGGCTAAAAAGCCGTTGCCGCCTAGGTAGCTCGGCAGCGCGTAGGCGACGATCGCCACGGCGAACAAAAAGATGGTCTGCGCGCCCTCGGCTGTTGCGTGCGCGCGCTCGATCAGGCGGCCCGATGCCCAGCCGATGACAAGGCCCAGCCCCACGCCCAGGATGATCTGCTTGGCGAGCAGCACAGGGATGTTAATGTCGCCGCCCGCCGCGAGCGTGGCGAGTACCGCGGTGAGCATGTAAGCGACGGGGTCGTTGGAGCCCGATTCGACCTCGAGCAGCGAGTCAGTGCCACTTCTCAGCGACAGACTGTGCTCGCGCAGCACGCTAAAGACGCTCGCTGCGTCGGTCGACGCCACGACCGAGCCCAGCAGCAGACCGCCGATCCAGTCGAAGCCTAGCGCGAAGTGCGCAAAGGCGCCCGTGATGCCGGCGGTAATGACGACGCCGAGCGTGCTCAGCAGCACTGCGGGTACGGCGACAGGTTTGGCGCGGTCGATATTGGTGTTAAAGCCGCCGTAGAACATGATGAACAGCAGCGCCGTGCTGCAGACGGTTTCGGTGAGTGCGTAGTCGCTAAAGTCGATGTGCGCCGGCCCGTTGACGCCCAGCAGCATGCCCAGCGCGATGAAGATGAGCAGGGTGGGGAAGGGGAGCTTTTTGCCGACGGGTTTGATGGTCAGGCACAAAATGATGACGAGGCCTATAAAGAGAAGTATCTGGTTCATGGATAGTGTCCGCTCCTGGGAGGTTGGCGTGGCACGGTCAGTTATCTGCGGTTATATGTACCCAAAGATGGTGGGTTATGGAGGTGGATTGCGGGCGTGCGCATTTTCGACACGAGGCTGCGGCGTGTGCGAAGCTGGTCGGGAATCAGCTGTCGGCGGTGCACCGTGAACTGCGCGCGCGGGCGTGCGGCCGCTAACGACCGTTGGCGACGCGGGGCTCTTCCCAGCTTTATTGCAACGGAGTACAATGGGTAACGTTTAAGTTCAACTTGAAGTTTTAGTTGTGGCTCCGGGCTTCGGCCGTAATGCAGGGAAAGGCGTTCCATGGCGATCTATGTGACATCTGATGCTCACGGGCACGTGCGCGCGCTGGACGAGGCCCTTTCCAAGATCTCGCTAACGTCCGACGACACGCTGTATGTGCTGGGCGACATGATCGATCGCGGTCCCGATCCGGTCGGCGTCATTAACTTGGTGCGATCGCTGCCCAACGCTCGCGTGCTTAAGGGTAACCACGAGCAGATTATGCTCGACGCGATCATTGGCCAGGACCCGCTCGATGCCGAGACCTGGGATATCAACGGCGGTTGGACCACGCGCCAGCAGCTCAACGATATGGAGTTTGAGGCATACGAGGAGCTGGTGCGCTGGGCTGCTGCCCTGCCGCTCTATGCGGTGGCAGAGACTGCCGAGCGACCGTATCTGCTGGTGCACGCCGGCATTCAGACCGAGGCGGCGCGTGCGTTTTTGCTTGAGCATGGTGTCGATTGCGGTGACGGCAGGGGAGCGGTCGATGCCGATAGCGAGTTGCTGCAGCAAATGCTTGCCGTGCAGTCGTCCGATGACTTGCTGTGGATTCGCCATGGCTATTGGGATGCCCCGACGGGGCTGCTTTCTGCCGAGGGCAAAGGTCCGGTCGTGGTGAGCGGCCACACGCCCACGGTGTCGCTTGGACGTTATTGCGAGGTCGGCGGCCTGGCAGGGCTCGATGAGGAGTCGGGCCGCGGACAGATTGTGCGCCTGGGCGGTGAGGATACCGCCGGCGTTCCCGACCGCATCGACATCGACTGCGCCGCCGCCACCGGCTCCGAGTTCGGCCGTGTAGGCATTCTGCGCCTGGACGATGGTGCGGAGTTCTATGCAAACATTCTTCCTGGCGAGTAATCGGTGCAAAGGGTAGCTAATTTGGGACGGGGCTTTTTTGACTACTTTTGCCCTTCTGCCCATCAAATGATTTTTCTGGGGCGGGGATTACATAATCATTTGGCTGCCCGCTGGCTAAGTGAGTAGACTTTTTTGGAAATGCCGAGCACCCAACATATTTGCCTCAATAAAACCGCAGGTCACAGACTTGTGCTTTGTCGGTGTGGTCGGGGATTCGGTAAAAGTCTACTCACTTAGTTTTGCGTGATGCATATTGTCCGCAACAAGACCCCAGCCCGGGTAATTCCATCGCAAATTCCGGTGGCCGAGGCAGCTAATTAGACACCGTACGGGTTGCGGGCTCGTTCTATGCGCTGGCGAATGTGGGCGTACTCGACAATCAACAGCACCAGCAGTAGGGCCATGATAGCCAGGTAGCTCACGACGGCACCCATCAGCCCCAGTAGGTTGATGAGGATCATCGGGAGCACCACGCTCACGGCAAAGCAAATGAGGTAGATCTTGGTGACATCGCCGGCGTGGCGCAGCACTGTGATAATGGCGTAGATAAAATCGATGGCTGCGGTGATGCCGCCGGCGACGACCATCAGCAGCGCCAATGTGCGGTAGCGCTCAAAGTTGAGGCCGTACATAAAGCTCATAAGGGGAATGCCGGGGCCTGCCATAAACGCGGCGCATGCGCCAGTGAAACCCAAGATCAGCGCCATGACGGCGACAATAATTAAGTCAAAGCGGCGACGCTTGCGCGGGTTAGCCCAAATGCTCGACAAACGCAAGAGCTGCGGTTTATAGATAAAACCAACGCTCAGCAAAATGGCCTGCGCCGGAAAGAACAGGGCATTAAAATACAGCTGATATTTGTAGGCCAGCGTGCCTTCCATCACAAATTTGGGCATGCTCTCGATAAGGTTGAACAAAAAGAGCGCGCCAAAGAGCGGGGCGCACTGCGCAAAAAGGCGGCCGACTTCGCGTATGCTCACGCGACGCGATTTTTCGGTCTCGAGTAGGGCGAGTGGGGCGGTGACCAGCACAAGCGAGGCGATCGCTGTAACACCCATAGCCATGGCCGCGATGGGCATGCTGCGCGTAAGGAACAGCGCCACGCTAAAGACCGCGATGACGCCGGCGGAACGCAGCGTTTGGCTCATGCCGGCTAGGTAGAGCTTGTCGGCCTGCTGCAGACGGCCCTCGTACACGTCCGCCACGCCGTCGATTACCTTATACAGGTAGACGCCCAGGCCGATCGTCGCCATGTGCGCGTCGTAGCCGCGGGCGCTGCTGTACATGAGGCCGCAGCCTAGGGCGAGAGCTCCGCAAAGCCAGCGGTTGAGCTGGTAGGAGGCAAAGGACGTCTTCTCGTCGATGTCCGAGACCTGAAAATTGCGTACGCCGTAGTTGCACGCGATCATGATGAGCGTGCCGGTGACAAAGGCGATGGAGAACTTGCCGGCTTCTTCGGCGCCCACGAGTTGCGTGGACACGATAGTGAGCAGCGGAAACGCCATGCCCCACACGGCGGTGCCGAGGGTGTTCCAAAGGTAGTCGCGACGGGTGGCGTGCTCCTCGTATTCGGCTTCCTGCATGGAGAAACCGCCGCCGTAGACGGCGCCGAGCAGGCGGTTCCACCAGGCGTTGACCATACGGCGGACAGGACCGGGCTCGCGATCGCGCTCGCGCCGACGACGCGTGGCTTGGCCGCTATTTGGACCGCCGGCGTTGCGCTGACTCAGCTCCTGGATGCGCGCGAGCTCCTCGGCGGTGTGCGATGCGGGGAACAGGCCGTTCTCGATGCGTCCGCCCTGGGCCTTTGCGGTGCCGCCTCTCGATACAGCGGGGTTGGCGATGCCGTTGCGGCGGGCGATGGCGCGGCGGATGCTATCGAGGGGCGAGATGCTCAAGGCGGGTCCTTTCTATTGCTGCGTTCTAGCATAGACGCGACGGTGTCACTCATGTTTTTGAACGGATTGTTCAATTTTTTCGGGGGGCGGCAGTAAATTGTCGGTGAGCGTGCGGTATCCTGTTGAAGTTATGTGATACCACGATGCCGCCCGCGCGGTACCAAGGAGCTTCTACCTATGGACGTCGCCGCATTCTTGCTGGCTCTTGTGCCGATCATTTGGCTTGTCGTGATGCTGCTGTGCTTTAAATGGCCAGCTTGGAAAGCCGCCATCGGATCGTTTGTCCTTTCGTGCGTGCTTGCCTTCGCATGGTGGCACCTGCCGGCAGCGCAGATTGCGACCGCCTCGCTCGAAGGCTTTTTGATGGCCCTGTGGCCCATCGTTTTGGTAATCATCGCCGCGGTGTTCACGTATAACCTGTGCGTTCGCACGGGCGCCATGGACGTGATCGGCAGCATGATCACCTCCATCAGCAGCGATCGCCGTCTTCTGGCGCTGCTTGTGGCCTGGTGCTTTGGTGGCTTTATGGAGGGCATGGCCGGTTTTGGCACCGCCGTCGCTATTCCCGCCGGCATGCTCGCGGGCCTGGGCTTTGAGGCCGTGCCCGCCGTGCTCATCTGTCTGCTGGCCAACGGCGTGCCCACGCCCTACGGCTCCATTGGCATTCCCACGGTGTCCGTTGCCGGTCTGGTGGGCCTGGACCCGCTGCATTTGGCGACCGTTCAGATGGTGCAGTTGGCGCCTTTCTTTGTGATGATGCCGCTGTTTATCGTGCTGGTTGCGGGTCGTGTCGCCGATGACCAGGGTAATGTTGCGGGCGTTGCCGAGCGCCTGAACGGCGTGGCGGGCATCGCCGTGCTCTCCGGCGTGTCCTTTGCCGGTGCGGCTCTTGTCGTTGCTATGTTTGTGGGTCCCGAGCTTGCCGTCGTCGTCGGTTCCATCGTTTCGCTCGCGCTGACAGCTGCGCTTGCCATGCGTGCCGAGAAGTCGGGGCATCTGGACGCACGCTTCCACATGAATATCGAGGCCGGCGAGCAACTCACCGCTAAGTCGGCGCTTTCGGCTTGGTCGTGCTTCATCCTGATCTTTGTGCTGCTGTTGGGGACGTCTAACCTGGTGCCTGCCGTGCATGCTGCGCTCGCACCGTTTGCGAGCCAGGTGCAGGTGTATTGCGGCGAGAACCCCGGCACGCTCACGTTTTCGTGGATCAACACGCCGGGCGTCTGGATTTTCCTGGCGGCGTTTGTCGGCGGCGCCATTCAGGGTGCTTCGCCGCGCATGATGGGCAAGGTGCTGGCCGCGACCGTCAAGCAGATGATGCCGACGGTCATTACCATGCTTTCGGTTCTGGGCTGTGCCAAGGTTATGGGCTATGCGGGCATGATCTCTTCGATCAGCGCGTTTTGCATTGCGGTCGCCGGTGGCCTGTACCCGGTTCTGGCTCCGTGGATCGGCGCGGTCGGTGCATTCGTGACCGGTTCGGGCACGTCTTCTGGCATGCTGTTTGGTCCCATCCAGAGCCAGGCTGCCACCGCGCTGGGCGTGAGCGACTACTGGATGGTCGCGCTGAACGCGCTTGGCGTCGCCGCCGGCAAGATGATCTCGCCGCAGACGCTTGCCATCGGCCTGGCCGCTGTGCACGTGCGCGGCAAGGATGCCGAGCTCTTGGGCGCGGTCCTGCCCTACGCCGCCGGCATGCTGGTCCTTATGAGCGCCATCGCCATGCTCGGCCAAGGCTTGCCGCTATAGTTGGCACTTAGGGACGTCCCTAAGTGCCGGCATCCGGGGACACTCCTTGAATGTTGCCTGTTCAAGAGTGTCCCCAACGACTCGTCGTTTAAGAACGTCCCCAATGACTACCCAATGACTAGGCCGCTTGCCTGCGATTTTTGACCGTTGGGCGGGCTTGCCCCCCTTGCCACAAAAACGTTTTTGCATATCGGGTACAACGAACTTTACGTGAGTAAAGTGCGCGCCGCGCCCGCGTGACGCGCTTTTAAAGGAGGCCCCATGCCTGGTGTTACCCCTGCAGAAGTTCTGTCCAACTTTGGTATTACGCTGGTCGAAGATCCCGCCGAGAATCAGCCGCGTCTGCTGGTCGATCTACCTGCTGCGGAGCTCGTCGAGCACGCCATCCGCCGTGAAGAGGGCCGCATGGCATCCAACGGCGCGCTGGTAATCGAGACGGGGGAGCGCACCGGCCGTTCTCCCAACGACCGCTTTATCGTTGACACCCCCGATGTTCACGACAAGATCGCCTGGGGCGCCGTCAACCGCCCGCTTTCGATTGAGAGCTACGAGGCCATCAAGGCCGGCATCGTCGACTATCTCAACGAGCGCGACGTGTTCGTCACGCGTGGCATGGCGGGTGCCGACCGCAACCACACGCGTCGCCTGCTCGTTGCCTGCGAGCGCGCGAGCCAGGCGCTCTTCATTAAGCAGATGCTCGCCCGTCCGCTCGCTCGCGAAATTGCGCGCACCGGCGAGCCGGACTTTTGCGTGCTCGCGGCACCCGGGTACCAGTGCGACCCCGCCATCAAGGGCCTCAACTCCAGCGCCGCCGTGGTCATCAACTTCCAGGAGCGCGTGATTCTGGTTGCCGGCACCGGCTACTCCGGTGAGATTAAAAAGTCCATCTTCAGCGTCATGAATTACCTGCTGCCCGTCGAGGACGATGTGCTGCCCATGCATTGCTCGGCCAGCATGGATCCCGTCACGCACGAGACCGCCGTGTTCTTTGGCCTGTCCGGCACCGGCAAGACCACGCTTTCGGCCAATCCCACGCGCCTGCTGATCGGCGACGACGAGCACGGTTGGTCCGACATGGGCATCTTCAACATCGAGGGCGGCTGCTACGCCAAGTGCGAGGGCTTGGACGAGTTTCACGAGCCCGAGATCTTCAACGCCGTTCGCTTTGGCGCGATCTGCGAAAACGTGGTGCTCGACGAGAACCGCAAGCCCAACTACGATGACGTCTCGATCACGCACAACACGCGCGTTGCCTATCCCGTCGAGCATATCCCCAACGCGTGGACCAAGGGCATGGGCACCACCCCGAGCGTCGTGCTGTTTTTGACCTGCGATGCCTTTGGCGTGCTGCCGCCTATCTCGCGCCTGACGGCCGATGCCGCCATGTATCACTTTGTGACGGGCTTCACCGCCAAGATCCCCGGTACCGAGGTCGGCGTCACCGAGCCCACGCCTACGTTCTCCTCGCTGTTCGGAGAGCCGTTTATGCCGCTCGACCCCATGGTCTATGCCAAGATGCTCGGCGAGCGTATCGCCGACGGTCGCACCCGCGTCTATCTGCTCAACACCGGCTGGATTGGCGGCGGTTATGGCGTGGGCCATCGTATCGAGCTTGCCTACACGCGCGCCCTGGTCGCACGCGCCCTCGACGGTACCATCGAGGACAGCGAGTTCTTGCACGACGATATCTTTAATGTCGACATTCCCACCACGTGCCACGGTGTGCCGGACGGCATCCTGGTGCCGCGCCAGTACTGGCAGAGCACAGCGCGCTACGACGAGGCCGCGCACAACCTGGCGGTGATGTTCGAGGAGAACTTCGAGAAGAAGTACTCGCACCTGCCCGAGTCCGTCAAGGCCGCCGGCCCGCACGCTCAGGTGTCCGCCGAGGCCCGTCATCGCGGCCGCGGCCTACTGGGACTCCGCCACTAGCGTCGCCTCGAGTCCATATCCACCACAAAGAGGCAGGCGCCTTTGTGGTGGTTTTGCTCGTGTGGATGACTCGGGTTACAATGCGCCTGACATATCGTCTCCTTCTCCGGATGGGGACAGCGTAAGCGCTCTTGTGACGGCACCGTAGGACTTTGAAGGTGGCCGTTGTAAGGGCGCTTTTTGTTTAGGTGCCCTCGCTCGGGCGCGCACAATGAAGGGAGAGCGTATGAAGGGCTTTGTTGCCGAGGATTCATTTTGGGAGCTATTTCCACAGGCGGCGGTCGGCGTCGTGGTCGTAAAGGGCATGAAGCCCGCGGCTCAGATTCCCCAGGAGGACGTGGACGCGATTGCGGCGCTGCTCGATCGCGCCAATATCGATGCGGAGCGTCATCTGACAAGCGATACCATCAGCGAGAACGCGCCGGTCAAGGCATGGCGCGAGGCCTATCGCCTGTTCAAGACTAAAAAGGGCGCGCGTTGCTCAATCGAGAACCTGCTCAAGCGCGTGCTCAAGGGCAAGCCGGTCGGTCATATCACACCGGCGGTGGATATTTACAACACGGTGTCGCTGACCTACGCGCTGCCCGTGGGAGGCGAGGATTTGCACGCGATTGAGGGAGACCTTCGCTTGAAGGTGACCGACGGTGGCGATGCGTTCTTGCCGCTTGGCGAGGAGGCGGATGACCCGACGCTGCCCGGCGAGCTCGCCTACATCGATGATGCGGGTGCCGTGTGCCGCTGCTGGAACTGGCGCGACGGCGTTCGAACGGCTCTGTCCGACGATTCTGCCGATGCGTTCCTGGCGATTGAGTGTGTTGAGCCCGAGCGAATGGGGGACTGTCAGGCCGCGATCGATCGCTTAGCCGAGCTGCTTGAGCGCTATCTGGGAGCGACGGTTGTCGTTAAGACGCTTGTGACCCGCGATAACCCGCGCGTGGAACTCTAGCTCGGGCCAAACCACCACACAAACCACCACAAAGGTGCTATCCCCTTTGTGGTGGTTTTTATGTTGATGAGTTAACAATTGGGATATTTGGGTACGGGGGTTCGGGCATGCGGCTAAGATGTTTACCCGTTAGCATCATGCAAGCGAAAGGCGGTCGTCTCCCATGCAGCAGAACGACGAGACACGTTTTGAGGACTTTGTCGGACTGATTAGCGGGCTCTACAAGGAGATCCAGCGCATTAAGGCATCTGAGGGCGCAAGGCTGGGCCTTAAGGGTTCCGATATCATGTGCCTGTACTATCTTGAGCGCAGCAAGGACGGCCTGACTGGTGCCGACCTCGCCCGCATGGCAGGCGTGACCCGCGCTGCCGTCTCGCGCACGCTGGCGCATCTGGAAGAGGGCGGCTACGTCGAGGTCGACGATTCGGGCGATGCCGCCGTTAAGTATCGCGCCCCGGTTCGCCTGACCACGTTGGGCGGCGAGAGCATGAATGAGGCCGATCGCATTATTCGCGAGGTGCTCGACGCCACCGGCAAGGCCATGGGCGTGGAGCAGCGTGAGCAGATGTACGCGTCGCTGCGTACGATTCTCGACACCCTGCGCGAGCTGTAGGGCCGCCTAGGCATTTGCTTTCCACTAACAACTGCATCGTCCCGTTTGAGCGCGTATACCGTGCCGGGGCATTGCTGTCAAAATTCCCTGCGCGGGACCTGCGCAAGAAAGGATTCGCTATGTCCGTCCGCATTATTACCGATTCCGCAAGCGATATGTCGCCGGCGGAGCACCCGGCACTGGCTGTTTTGCCACTGTCCGTTACCTTTGGTACCGATGTGTACATGGATGGCGTCGACATCGATCACCAGCGCTTTTACGAGATGCTCGTGGAGCGCGATGAGCTGCCCAAGACCGGTCAGGTCAACCCGTACGCGTTTTCGCAGGCTATCGCCGAGGTTCGTGAAGCCGGCGATGAGGCCGTGATTATTACCGTGGGCGCTAAGCTTTCCGGCACCAATCAGAGTGCCCGTACCGCTCTTGCCGAGGCACCGGGCGGCGATGTGTTCGTGGTAGACAGCAACAACGTCACCCTGGGCGAGCGCGTACTGGTCGAGTATGCCCTGCGCTTGGTGGACGAGGGCCGTAGCGCGGCTCAGATCGCGGCGGCGGTCGAGGCCGTGCGCGACCGCGTGGTGGTTATCGGCCTGCTCGAGACGCTGGAGTACCTGGTGCGCGGCGGTCGCCTGTCTGCTGCGGCCGGCGCCGTGGGCACGCTGCTCAACGTAAAGCCCGTGGTGGCTGCCGAGGACGGTCTGATCGTGCAGCTGGGCAAGGCGCGCGGTTCCAAGAACGGTCGCAACCTGCTGAACCAAAAGGTCGAAAAGGCGGGCGGCGTCGACTTTTCCATGCCGCTGGCGCTCGGCTATACGGGCCTTTCGGATGCGGTGCTCAGGAAGTATATCGAGGACAGCGCCGCGCTGTGGGCTGGCCACACCGAGGGCGAGCTGCCCGTTCACACCATCGGCGCCACCATCGGCACCCATGTAGGCCCCGGTGCCGTAGCCGTAGCCTTCTTCCAGCCTGCCAACTAACCGACCTGCCAAAAAGGGACAGGTTTATTTTGGCAGGTTTTATCTGGGCAAACGCTACCTGCCATGCCATGTGATCCCTCGGCGATGACGGGGTTGCGGACCATCGGCCTCACGGAGGCCGCAAATGATCCGCAACCCTGCCGTCCCCGAGGGATCATTTGATTTATGCTGTTGCGGGCGGAAAGGAGCATCGATGGCGTCTGAGGGCTTTTTTGAGCGGGTGTACGAGGTAGTCGAGCAGATCCCTGAGGGGATGGTTGCCACGTACGGCCAGGTGGCGCTGCTCGCCGGCCGTCCACGAAGTGCGCGGTACGTGGGGTATGCCCTGCATAGCAATCCGCGCCCCGGCGAGATTCCCTGTCACCGCGTGGTGTTTGCCGATGGTCGCATTTGCGAGGGCTTTGCCTTTGGCGGCCCCGACGCTCAGCGCGAGCTCCTGCTGGGGGAGGGCGTGGTGTTTGCCGATCCCATGCACGTCGACTTGGCTGCCTGTCGTTGGCCGGCTGGGTTATAGCGACTCTGCCGTGGCCAAAACCACCACAAAGGTGCCTGTCCTCTTTGTGGCGGAACGCTGGCTCCATTGATGTTTCCCCAGATAAAACCTGCCAAAACAAACCTGTCCCTAATTGGCAGGTTTACAAAGGTTAACTTATGCAGAAGGTGTGGCGGCGCGGTTTGATACGGCAAAGTAAACAATGGTGAACTATATTGTATTCAGCAACGGAGCAGGCCGTAGGCGATGAAAAAGCCTGCCCTGTTGAGTTTGATTCGCATTCCTCCCCTCTGTGCGATTCAACGGTGTACTTCAGGAAAGCGCCCGTCGGCTGCCATGGTCGGCGGGCGCTTTCCTGTAAGCATGGGGCAAACCCATCAGGTCTGTTATCCCATAATGAGGTACTGACGTTTGGTTTTAGGGGGGGCACTAACTTTGATTGTTAGTCCCGCTTACAGCAACCGATCTTGGTAAATCCCTGCGGCGCTTCTTCGCCTGCGGGGATTCTTGGGCTGTCGCTTCCCAGATATGCTTCTACATGCCGCGCGAACGCTTGCCACGACCACTCGTCTTTATCGGCCTCAAGCCGATCGGGAGAAATCGCGTTGAACAGGCACGTTGGAATCTCGTGCTCGTGCAGATTCTTAGCGATACACGGTGTGCAGCCCTTCTCGTGGTTGACAGGGTTAAATGGGCATTTCCGGTCGTTGCAGGTACAAAACGCAACTGAGCTCATGGGACTCCTTCCGGTCGGTCGGGTCTGCCGTAAAAGCTGCCGCATGTTAAACAATAGGGTGTCATTGCTTAACAGGATATAGCCTCAAGGTACTTGCGACTTAGGGGTTCTGCCAAGCGGCTGAATATCTCGGCGACCGACCTCTGAAGAAAACAAAACCGCCGCAACGAGGATTGTGCCAATCGCGGCGGTTTAGTTTGAGTGTTGTTTATTGCTCTCGACTAGTACACCATGCCCATGGCGTCCTGAACCTCGGCCAGGGTCTGCTCGGCGATCTCGTTGGCACGACGGTTGCCCTCGTGCAGCACGTCCTTCACATAGTCCAGATCGTTCTCGTAGCGCTGGCGACGCTCGCGGATAGGTGCGAAGTACCCGTTGACGGCCTCGGTCACGTACTTCTTGAGCTGGCCGGAGCCACCCATGCCAATCTCCTCGGCAATCTCGACTTCGGAACGGCCAGTGCAGATGGCGGCGGTCGAAAGCAGGCCGGACACGCCGGGGCGGTTCTCGGGATCGAACGTAATCATGCGCTCGGAGTCGGTCTGGCTCTTCTTGATGCGCTTGGCCGTCTCCTCGGCGGTCATCGAGATATTGATGGCGTTGCCGTAGCTCTTGCTCATCTTGCGGCCGTCCAGGCCGGGCAGCAGCGGGGTCTCGGACAGCAGCGCGTCGACCTCGGGGAACACCTTGCCGTAGCGGTTGTTAAAGCGGCGGGCGATGGTGCGGGTGAGCTCGATGTGCGGCAGCTGGTCGCGACCGACGGGCACAACGTTACCCTTGCAGAACAGGATGTCGCAGGCCTGGTGTACCGGATAGGTGAGCAGAAGGCCGGTGAGCTCGTGGCCCGAGGCCTCCATCTCGGCCTTGACGGTGGGATTACGCGCCAGCTCGGCCTCGGAGACCAGCGACAGGAACGGCAGCATGAGCTGGTTGGCGGCGGGCACGGCGGAGTGCGCGTAGATCATGGTCTTGTCGGGGTCGATACCGCAGGCAAGGTAGTCCATGACCATGTTATACACGTTGTCCTGGATGTGCTCGGTGGTGTCGCGGTCGGTGATGACCTGGTAGTCGGCAATGAGCACGTTGGTCTTGGCGCCCATATTCTGCAACTCCACGCGGCCCTTGAGGGTGCCAAAGTAGTGGCCTAGGTGCAGACGGCCGGTGGGGCGGTCGCCGGTAAGCATGGTGAACTTCTCGGGCGTCTTGGCCAGGCCCTCGCGAATGGCGTTGCTCTTTTGCAGCGCGACTTCGTAGCTGTTCTCGTTTGGCATGATTGCTCCTAACGTATGTTCATGGGTCAAGATGATAACGCGTTTATTGAGAGGGGCGGGCGAAAGTGGGCAAGGGGGTGGTAAGGCGAGACATGCGTGGCGGTCGAGGCGCGGTCACGAGCGGCCGACGGTAAGCAGACCAACCTTCTGCAGCAAACCTTAATGCCTGTGGTGGCGCTCTCCCTTACGCTCCTCGGCCGCTTGCTCCTCCTGCTTAAAGGCGGGGTCGTCGGGGGTTATCAGCTCGTCTTCGTGCGTGCGCTTGTTGTAATGGTGGCGTAGCACGGGCTCAAACAGGTGCAGGTGCTTGGCGAAGGCTGCCGAGCCAATGCCAAGGACGGTAAAGATGAGCACGCGCATGGGGACTTCGACCTGGTTGATGGCGGCCGCACCGGCCGAAAGCAGGACACACCAGGCATAGATAAGCAGCACAGCTTGCTTTTGGTTATAGCCCTCTTGAATGAGGCGGTGGTGGATGTGGCCTTTGTCGGCCTGTCCAATGCTAATGTGGGCGCGCTTGCGGCGCACGATGGCGCTAAACGTGTCGATGATGGGCACACCGGCAACGATGAGCGGAATGATAAGCGAGGTGAGCGCGGCGGTGCGACTCACATTAAGCAGCGAAATGGAGCCCAGCGCAAAGCCCAGCAGCAGCGACCCCGAGTCGCCCAGAAAGATGCTCGCGGGGTTGAAGTTGTAGCGCAAGAAGGCCAGGCAGGCGCCAAACAACGCGATGGAGAGCGCGGCGGCATCGATGCGGCCCGAGAGAACGGCCATCGAGAACATCGTGAACGATGCGATGCCGCAGATGCCTGTGGCCAGGCCATCGAGGCCGTCGATAAGGTTGATAATGTTGGTGAACGCCACCAGGTAGACCACGGTGATGGGATAGGCAAGCCAGCCGAGCATAATCTCGCCGGGGGCAACCGGGTTGACGATGACGCCGATTTTTAGGCCACCCACGCAGGCGATGAGCGCGGCGAGGACCTGGCCGGCGAGCTTTTGCTTGGGCTTAAGCTGGAAGACGTCGTCGATCGCGCCGGTCGCAAAAATGACGGTAAAAGAAAGCGCCAGCATGGGGTAGCTAATGTGCAGGCGCGGATGCGGGACCAAGACGGGCGGCCAGCCCAGATGCCAGGTGCCCATAATCTGAACGATGCAGGCAACGACCAGGCCCAAAAAGACCGCCGTACCTCCCAAGCGCGGGATGGGCTTGGTGTTGATACGGCGTTTTGAAGGATAGTCAACGGCGTCGAGCTTGATTGCCAGACGTTTAACCAGGGGCACCGTGAGGAAGGTCGTGATATATGCCGCGGCTGCCACGCAAAGGAACGGTATGTAGCTCGTGGATGAAGCCATGTATCAAAAACCGCCAAGCGTCGAAGGAAAAGGTCAAAGGATGCCATGCCGCAAAGGGTATAGCTGACCCATGATACTCGACCAAAGGGGGTGCGGGGAATCGCGCCAATCGATAATCACGCGCTTACCAGATATTGGGATGGTGGCGGGGGTTCTGCCGAGTGTCGTTGGGTGTCATACGGGATCTGCGATGGCAATTTTTGGCAAAATCGGCAAAAGAAAACCACCCCCCACGTTACGAAAATGAACCCACCTAAAACAGGTGGGTGCCCTCATCGACCGTTCCAGCGTCCTTAACAACGAAGGATACCTGTACTACGTACGACTGTGTGGGCTCCCTAAATAAACGCGACGGTTCACCCAGTTGCTCCGCGGGGGGCGGAATACCTACATCATAAAGCTGCACTTTATCGATTCCAGTCTTGACATTACAAAAATCGTGTCGGACGATTACGGCGCCTTGGGCTCGAGCCGTCTGCGCGGTTGGTCCTTTTGCGTTTGACCTGCTGAATCGTTGTTTTGGAGCATGTTTTTATGCCGACGTCGTTGACCGAACTTTTTTCGCCCGCCTGCCATTTGTGTCCGCGCCGTTGCGGCGCGGCGCGCGATGAGGGTGCGCGCGGCGTATGCGGTGCTAACGACACGCTCAAGGTGGCCCGTGCGGCGCTTCATATGTGGGAGGAGCCGCCTATCTCGGGCGAGGCCGGTTCGGGCACGATTTTCTTTAGCGGCTGCTCGCTCAAATGCGTCTATTGCCAGAACCACGAGATCTCGACGGGCAATTTTGGGCTTGAAATTTCGCCCGAGCGCCTGGTCGAGATTATGTTGGAGCTGCAGGACCAGGGTGCAAACAATATTAACTTGGTGACGGCGACGCACTACGCGCACCTGCTGCCGGCTGCGATTGCCGCGGCACGGGCGCGCGGGCTGGTTGTTCCAATCGTCTACAACACAAGCGGTTATGAGCGCGCGGGTGCCGTGGCGGCGCTCGGCGATCTGGTCGATGTGTGGCTAACCGACTTTAAATATGCCGATGCGAGGCTTGCGCAGTCGCTCTCTCATATTCGGGACTACCCGCGTGTGGCCGTGTCGGGTTTGGCGCAAATGGTGCGCGAGATTGAGCGCCGTGGGGGAGAGCTGGTGGACGAGGACGGGCTCATGAAGCGCGGCATGATCGTGCGTCATTTGGTTCTGCCGGGACATGCGGACGATTCGTGTCGCGTGCTAGACCTGGTGTGGCAGACGGTGGGTGATGTGCCGATCTCGGTCATGAACCAGTACACGCCCAACGCGCTCATGCGCGAGCAGGGCGGCGACTTGGCGCGAGCTGTGACGCGCGAGGAGTACGAGCGGGTGCTCGACCATGCCGACGACCTGGGCTTTACGACGATGTTCTGGCAAGAGGGCGGCGCGGTAGACGAGAGCTTTACCCCGGCGTTCGACACCACTGGCGTCCTCACCAGCGCAAAGTAGCTCTTTTGAGCAGTCTTTTTGGGACGGGGCTATTTTAGCTGCCCCTGCCGTTAATCGTCCAAATCGTTTTCGCTATCTGCCTGGGTAGCTAAAAAAGCCCCGTCCCAAAAAGACTGCTCCCGGTGGGGGTCGAGCTACCATCCGAAAAGTAGTCAAAAAAGCCCCGTCCCAAAAAGACTGGGTATTGGGCGTTGACAGTTGGCGAGCCGTAGGTAAAATATCAACTTGTCCTGGGGACGTAGCTCAGTTGGGAGAGCGCTGCCGTCGCATGGCAGAGGCCGAGGGTTCGACTCCCTTCGTCTCCACCCTTGGATTTGATAAGCCGTCGACATTGTGTCGGCGGCTTTTTTTAAAAAGAAAGGGCTGCACTATGGCCGAGCTTGATTCCCAACCATTGTCCGACGAGGAGCGCGCCGAGTTGGAAGAGCTCCGCGCCGAGAAGGCCCGCCGCGAGGCCCAGGAAGAGGCCCGTCGCGAGCGTGAGGAGCTGGCCGCCCTGCGTGCCGAGCATGCGAAGGCCGAGGAGGCTGCCGCGAGCGCCGCATCCGAGCGCAAGCCCGCGCCCGCGCCCAGGCCCGCCGCTGCGAAGCCTGCGCCTGCTGCACCCAAGCCTCAGCCTAAGAAAGCCGCCCGCCCCAAGCCCGCCGAGCCCAAGCCGAGCCGTGATGAGATGACGTTTGCCCAGCGCATGGTCACTTCCAAGGAGCCCACGGCCGAGGGCGAGATCCCCGGTATGGCCCCGGCTCAAAAGATCATCATCGCGCTCGCCTTGGTCGCGTTTGTCGTCTTTATGGGCTACACGATCATGACCAGCATGGGCCTGCTCTAACCGATTTGCATCGGGCGTCATGTCCGCATGCTCTGCTCTCGTCCAACCCTCAACCTCTGCACAACGCATCCGAAAGGTCGCCCCATGGCTTTGACCGACATCTCGCATCCCACCGACATCGCAATGCTCACCGATCTGTACGAGCTCACTATGGCCCAGGGCCTGTGGGAGAGCGGCAAGGCCAATGAGCAGGGCTGTTTTACCGCGTTTTACCGTGACCATCCGTTTGGCAGCGCCTATGCCGTCATGTGCGGCACCGCCGAGCTGCCCGAGCTGGTCGAGAACCTGCGCTTTACGCCCGAGGACATCGACTACCTCGCATCGCTCCAGGCCCCGGCCGGCGGCGCGATGTTTAAGCCCGAATTCCTCGACTACCTGCGCGATTTTCGTGCGCATGTAAACATCGACGCCGTCCCCGAGGGCGAGCTCGTCTTTCCGCGCGAGCCCATGGTGCGCGTCACCGGCCCCGCGCTGGAGTGCCAGCTGCTCGAGACGGCGCTGCTCAACATCGTCGGCTTCCAGACGCTTGTCGCCACCAAGACGGCGCGCGTGGTGCTGGCGGCGGACGGCCGTCCTGTGGCCGAGTTTGGCCTGCGCCGCGCCCAGGGTCCCGATGGCGGTCTGGCCGTCGCGCGCGCGAGCTACGTTGCCGGCTGTTCCTCTACGTCCAATGTGCTCGCCGGTCGCCGCTACGGTATTCCCGTCTTTGGCACGCATGCGCACAGCTGGGTGATGAGCTTCGATTCCGAGCTCGAGGCTTTCCGTGCCTTTGCCAAGTCGAGCCCCAAGAACTGCACGCTGCTCATCGACACTTATGATGTGCGCGAGGGCTGCGAGCATGCCATTACGGTTGCCAAGGAGATGGAGGCGGTGGGCGAGCGTCTGTCGGCCATTCGCATCGATTCCGGCGACCTCGCCAAGCTGTCCAAGTATGTCCGCGGCCGTTTCGATGCCGAGGGCCTGCCCTATGTGGGGATCTCGGTTTCCAACGATCTGGATGAATACACGATTCAGTCGCTGCTCGACCAGGGCGCGCCCATCGATAGCTTTGGCGTGGGCACCAAGCTCGCGACCTGCTACGACCAACCGGCGCTGGGCGGCGTTTACAAGCTTTCCGCCCGCCGTGCGAGCGAGGCGGACCCGTGGACGCCGGTGGTCAAGCTCTCCGAGCAGCCCTACAAGCGCACGATTCCGGGCGTGCAGCGCGTGCGCCGCTATTACGACGGCTTTGGCGGCCCGGTCTGCGACATGATCTATGACGAGGACCATCTGGCGGGGGAGGGCGCCGCGCGCGGCAATACCCTCGTGGCCGTGAACGATGCCGCTCTAGTGACCGACGTGTCCGAGCTTGAGTATCGCGAGCTGCTGGCGCCGATCGTGCGAGACGGTAGTGCTGTTGCCCCGCGCGAGAGCATCGAGGCCGCACGCGAGCGTTGCGCTTGGGCGCTGGACCATCTGGATCCGGTCTACAAGCGCTTCCTGTACCCGCAGACCTATGTGGTGGGCATGGAGCAGGGCCTGGCGCAGGTGCGTGACGAGCTCGTGCGCAAGAATATGGCCGCGGCTTCTGCCTTCCCCTGGGCTCGCTAATTTTGTTGGGTGTAGGGTGGAATTACGTTCCCTCGGCCGTCAGCTCGCCCGAACCCTCAACAGTTGATTGGTTTGACGTATGACGACTTCTTATAAAACGATGGTGGTAAAGATCGGTTCGTCCACGGTGGTGGGCGCCGATGGCAAGGTCAACCGCGCCTTTATCGGCGGGCTCGCCGGTCAGGCTGCTGCCCTGCGCAAGCTCGGCTGGCGTCTGGTCGTGGTGAGTTCGGGCGCCATTGCCTGTGGCTATCCCGTGCTGGGCTTTGACCGCAAGCCGGTCGGTGACCTGCCGAGCCTGCAGGCCTGCGCCTCGGCCGGTCAGTGCATCATCTCGTCGGCCTACGACGAGGAGTTCCATGCGCGCGACCTGCTCACCTCGCTCGTGCTGCTCACGCGTCACGACACGGCCCGTCGCACGTCCTATCTGCACGCGCGCGACGCGCTGCTGCGTCTGGTGGAACTGGGCGTGGTGCCGGTCGTCAACGAGAACGACACCGTTACCGTCGACGAGATCAAGTTTGGCGACAACGACACGCTGGCGGCGCTTGTGGGCTGCCTGGTTTCTGCCGACCTGTGCGTGACGCTCTCGGACATCGATGGCCTCTATACCGCCAATCCGCACGAGGACCCCACGGCCGAGTTCGTTCCGGTCGTGCATAAGATCGATGCCAAGATTATCGCCTCGGCGGGCGATTCTTCCACATCGGTTGGCACAGGCGGCATGATTACCAAGATCCGCGCGAGCCGCATCCTGATGACGGCGGGCATTCAGAGCGTGATTTGCTCGGGCGAGGAGCCCGATGCGCTCGTGCGCCTTGCCCGCGGCGAGAGCGTGGGTACGCTGTTCGATCCGCCGGCGGAGCGCCTGGACATTGCGCCCCGCAAGCTGTGGATTGCACTGGGCGACAAGGCGCATGGCTCGGTGACGGTCGATGACGGCGCCGCGAAAGCGCTGGTCAGCCGCGGTTCTTCCCTGCTTGCAGTGGGTATTCGCGAGGTCGATGGCACGTTTGCCGAGGGCGATGTGCTCGACGTGTGCGACCCGAGCGGCATGGTTGTCGCCCGCGGTATCGCCGAGGCCGATTCGGACGTGCTGGAGCTTGCAGCCGGACGCCGCCAGGACCAGATTGCCGGCAACCGCTTGCTGGCAGACTTGGCCGAGAAGCCCGCGATCCACCGAGACAACTTGATCGTCTTTGCATAAAGAAAGACAGCGCTGCGGATCGTTTCCCGCAGCGCTGTCTTTCTCGTGCCGGCACTTGGGGACGTTCCTTTTGTGCCGGCTGATGGGGGACACTCCTTTGCTAGAAGATCTGACGCAGGTCTCCGCGGTTGAGGGACTCGTCGAAGAGGTGCTTGAACACCACGCTGCCGTGCAGGCCGTCGTGCTCGAACTCGTTGGTCACCCAGGCGTGTGAGTTGCCCACGCGGCTGAGCGTGTCGAGCTGCAGGCCCGAATCCACGTACATGTCGTCGAAATATACCGCGGCTTGGAGCGGCACCTCGTTGCAGGCCAGGCGCTGCGGGTCGTAGATCTTGTCCCAGCTGGTGTCTTCCATCAGCAGGTCCATGGCGGGCTTGAAGGGCTTGAGCTCGGGCATCTGCTCAAACATCCACGGGAACATGGCCTCGCCGGTAAACATGAGTGGGCGCGCGAGGGTGTCGAACTCGGCACGATGGGCCTTTTCCTCGGCGGCTGCCCAGCCAATGGGCATCGTGTCGCCATCGGCGTAGATGAATTCCTGCAGCGTCCAGTACAGCGGATTCGTGCGCGTGTTGGTGCGCTCGAAGGCGCGCATCAAAAAGCTTTCTGATACCGAGGATCCGCAGCTCAACGTGCCGTCGCCGTCAACAAAAGCATGGTCGATAATCCAGTGCATGCGCTCAAAGCTCGGCTTCATGCCAAAGTCGCTGCCCATGAGCTGCAGGCGCTCGACCGTCATCGGCGAGCCGTCGGGCAGCGCGGGCTTTTGCTCCTCGAGGGCATCTGCCAGGGCCGCCACGCGCTCGACGTCGGTGGGGTAGCGGTCGTAATACTGCTGAGTCTTGGCCGCCATACGCGGGAAGGTGTGCGCGTAGACCTCGCTGGCACTCGCCGGTACGTGCGGAATGCCGCCGCAGGTAAAGCTCGCCGCCACGCCCTCGGGGAAGAGCGACAGATAGCTCAACGTCAAAAAGCCGCCGTAGCTCTGGCCGAGTGTGACCCAGGGCTTGCCGCCAAAGCCTACCAGGCGCAGGTACTCAAAGTCGCGCACGATGGAGCTGGCGAGGTGGCGCTTGAGAAAATCCGCCTGCGAGCGGGCCGCATCGGAGCCTGCCGCCTCGGCGCGCTCGCCCAGTGCGGCAATCGTGCGCCCGTCTACACAGCTGCTGCGCCCGGTACCGCGCTGGTCGGGCAGGACGACGCGGAAGTGCTTGACGGCCTCCTCGATCCAGCCGTCGCTTGTGGGCGACAGCGGACGCGGGCTCTCGCCGCCGGGGCCGCCCTGCAAAAAGAGGAGGAGTGGCAGGTCGTCGTTGATACGGTCGGGAGCGCAAACCACGCGGTAGAAAAGCTTGATGCTCTCGGGTGCGCCGGCGATGGGCGCCGGCATGGCGCCGCGGCGCATGGTACTGCCGAAGGCCAAAAGCATTGGCTCCAGGCCGCGCCAATCCAAGGGGACGTCGGTGCTGTGGTCCTCGACATAGAGGCCGGGGACGTGGTACGAAGTGATGAGGGCCATGCGGTACTTCCGTTCGTTGCGGTGTTTCGGGTTGACCAATTCTACCGCCGCCAGCGAGGATGCGCACAAATCGGCTACCATGGTTGGCAAACTTCTAAGAGAAAGGGCCGCCCATGTCGGTCGATATAGCCACGTATGTCCACGATCTTGCCGTTGCCGCCAAGGCAGCGTCGGCCTCGCTTGCCACGGCGAGCGACGAGCAGCGCCAGGAGGCCGTGCGCGCCATGGCCGCGGCTCTGCGCGATGGCGTCGATTCCATCGTCGCCGCCAACGAGCTCGATATGTCCGCTGCGCGCGATGCGGGGACCTCGGCGGGGCTCCTCGACCGTCTGCTGCTGACGCCCGAGCGCGTCGAGGGCATGGCCGCCGGCCTGGAGAAGCTCGCTGAGCTGCCCGACCCTGTCGGCCGCGTGCTCGACCACCGTGTACTTGCAAGTGGTGTGGACCTCACCCGCGTGAGCGTGCCGCTGGGCCTGGTCGCCATGGTCTATGAGGCGCGCCCCAACGTGACGGCCGATGCCGCGGGCATCTGCATCCGCACCGGCAACGCCTGCATTCTGCGCGGCGGTTCGCTGGCCTATCACTCGTGCGCCATGATTGCCGAACTGCTGGCCGATGCGCTCGAGGCCAAGGGTTTCCCGCGCGAGGCTATCTCGATGATCGAGTCCACCGATCGCGAGGCCACCGGCGAGCTCATGAAGCTTCGCGGCATCGTCGACGTGCTTATTCCGCGTGGCGGTGCGGGCCTGATCCAGCGCTGCGTGCGCGAGTCGCTTGTGCCGGTTATCGAGACGGGCACGGGCAACTGCCACATCTACGTGCATGAGTCGGCCGACTTTGACAAGGCGCTCAACATTATCGTCAATGCTAAGACCCAGCGCGTGGGCGTGTGCAACGCCGCCGAGTCGCTGCTTGTGGACCGCGCCGTGGCAGATTCGTTTTTGCCGGCGGTCGTGGCCGTGCTGCACGACCACGGCGTGCTGATTCACGGCGACGAGGCCATGTGTGCCGCATGCGCCGCCGCCGGTCTTGCCGAGGGCGACGACTACGTGGCCGCGACCGAGGAGGACTGGGGCCGCGAGTACCTGGCGCTCGAGATGAGCGTGAAGGTCGTGGCGAACGAGGACGAGGCCATCGTGCACATCAACCGCTATGGCACTATGCATTCCGAGGCCATCATCGCCGAGGACGCGGACGCTTGCGAGCGCTTCTTGGATGAGATCGATGCCTCGGCCGTGTATGCCAACGCCAGCACGCGCTTTACCGACGGCGGCGAGTTTGGCCTGGGCGCCGAGATCGGCATCTCGACCCAAAAGCTCCACGCCCGCGGCCCCTTTGCCGCCGAGGCCCTCACCACCTACAAATACAAGCTTCGCGGCACCGGCCAGGTCCGCCCCTAAACCTACCAAAAAGGGACAGGTTTATTTTGGCAGGTTTTATCTGCGGTTTTGCCGGGCGACGCGTCCGCCCGGCTTTTTTCTCCGTATGCCTTTTCTGCCTTTCGGCTTGAGCCGCGGCGATATACGATAGTGACACCGTGTCCTAGCACCGACTCACCTGGAGGTATTGCCATGTCCCAGACGCTTTCCGCCGGAATTACCCGCGACCGTGCGTTCGAATTGCTCAACGAGCACAACAAGGACCCGTTTCACATCACCCACGGTGAGACGGTCGAGGGCACCATGCGCTACTTTGCGCGCGAGTTCGACCCCGAGAACGAGGAGTTTTGGGGCATCGTCGGACTGCTGCACGACTTGGATTGGGAGGAGCATGAGGACGACCCCGTGAACCACACCATCTATGCGGCCGAGATCCTCGAGGGCGAGGGCGCATCGCCCGAGCTCATCCGCGCCATCCAGACGCATACCTCGGACTTCAACACCTCGCTGCCCAAGCCCGAGCTGCAGATGGAAAAGATCCTGTTTGCCTGCGACGAACTTACCGGCCTGATTGGGGCTGCCGTGATCATGCGTCCGAGCAAGAGCGTCATGGACTTTACGACCAAGTCGCTCAAGAAGAAGTTCAAGGACAAGCGCTTTGCCGCCGGCTGCTCGCGCGACGTGATTACGCAGGGCGCCGAGATGCTGGGCTGGGAGCTCCCCGAGCTTTTCGACCGCACCATCGCGGCCATGCAGTCCTTCGCGCCCGACCGCGACACCTTCCAGGCCTAACCTGCCAAAAAGGGACAGGTTTATTTTGGCAGGTTTTATCTGGGAAGACGCTTCCGTTGGACGTTATTCAGCGGAAGCGTTTTCTGTTTAACATGGTGGCGCTTGCGAATGGCGGCGCCTCGCGGCAGGCAGCTGCGCTTCGCCGTACCCGTAACTCGGCAAACGCGACGCTAGGACGCGTTCTTGATAATCCATGTTCCGAGTCCTGTCAGCAGCTGAACCTGCTTAACGGTTAGCCCTTGTTTTCGAAGCGCGAGAATCGCCTCATTGCGAAGTGGCTTGGAGACAGATTTGAGTTCCGTCGGAGCGCATCCTGCGACACTCTGCACGATTGCCGTGCCAAATTCGCATAGATCTTCCTCGCGAACCTTGGCTGTTGCGCTGGGGCGATAGGGAAGCGACGGCGCACTTTCCATGAGTTGAAGGTATGAGCGAGGTGTTGGGAATAAAACACCGACAACGCTGCCGGTGACATGCGGCCGTGACCTGGCACTCATTAGATACTCGCGATGGCTGCTCCAGGGATATTCGTCGTATGCCGCCAGTCCTGCTTTTTGTGGATTCAGATGAATGTATCGAATTGCCTCAAGTAAATATGCTTCCGACTTAATGGGCGAATCCCAAAACCGCTCCTGAAACACGTGGCCGACATGCTCCGTCCGCGCATTGTACCTGCCCGCATACGATACGGCTACCGCGTGCATCGCGTCGCTTTTGCGGTCGTCCGGGTCGTCGATGAGCAGATGAATATGGTTTCCCATAAGGCACCAAGCGATAAGCTCGATATTGTGTTTGGGGAGGATTGCATCGAGGATCTGAAGCATGGCGATTCGGTCCTCGGTATCGTCAAACAGCAATTGCCCTCCGTTTCCACGCAACGTGACGTGGAAATAACCGGTTGGTGACTTTGAACGAGGTTTTCTCGGCATGGCCCCTCCTTTAGCTTGGATGGGCTGAAGATACCTTATTCGGGGGCTTCGGTTGTCGAGATTCAGTTCACCGACTATAGCTGCTACCTGCCGAAATGTTATTGCGTTTTCAAATTGATGCTTTTTAATGGTAATTGAGCAAGACGGGCACGCTTGTTGCGGATACGGGCGTTGGTTGCGTCGATCTGGACGGCCCTCGCGTGATGTCATCACAAATGGGCTTCACGCATTTTCGCGGCGATAGAAAAATGGCCGGGGCTTACAAACAAAACGGAGCACCCGGCCGTTTACCAATTGTTTGTTGACGTTTGGCCAGATAAAACCTGCCAAAATAAACCTGTCCCTTTTTGGCAGGTTAGTTGAGGGCGGCTTGGGATAGGCGGGCTTCGGCGTCTTCCTCGGTGACGCCCAAGGCCACGGCAATCTCCTCGATGGAGCGGCGCTTGGCTTCCTTGAGTACGCGCATGTAGTAGGAGCTGGGCTTTTTATCTGCTTCCTCGGCCTGGCGAATACGGTGCATCATTGTTTTTGCCACGCGGACCGTCTCGGGCGCACCCAGCTTGAGCTGCTGCTTAAAGTGCGTCTCCTCGAGCGAGCTGTTGCGCTCGGTAAAGGTGTCGCACTCCAGCTCGTCGTAATGGCTCAGTAGGTGCTCGGCATCTTGCTGGGAGATGGCGGCATGTAGACGGTCGGCCTGCGCCACGGGGTACATGAGGATCGTCTGCGCATGTCCCTGCTTGGTCTCGAGCAACAGCATGGGCTGCGGTGTGTCTTCCCTAAAACCGACGACGGTGCAGACTCCCTGACCCGGATGAATGACGTGTTGACCGATTGAGAACATGCTACCTCCAACTTATACGAATTTACGTATGTCTAGAATACCACGCTGACGTGCGCAAACCCTTACTTTATGCAGGAAAAGCACACAAATCCGATAGGTAAGAGTATTCGATATTCTGAGCTGCCCATGCAGATGTTTATGCATTTTCGGCGGGTGCACAACCAGCAGGCAGACCGCCATCTTTGAATGGCCTTGCGACAACTGTGGTCAATTATGTGCATATGCAATATCGATTGACTTTACCCTGCGACAGTAGTTACCGCTTGTGATAGAGTGCTGCAAACTCTGGCTTTTGCCCTACGAGTGACCAAGAGCTCGGGGGCTTTAACACAAGGAGGATCTATGCCCGAGAAGATTGAAGAGCTGGTACGCGCTGCGCTTGCTGCGGCCCAGGAGGCCGGCGACCTTTCCGCATTTGAACTTGACGATTGCGCTATCGAGCGACCGGCTGACACTTCTCATGGCGAGTGGACCTCCACCATGGCCCTGAAGTCCGCCAAGCTGGCTCACTGCGCCCCGCGCAAGATCGCCGAGGCCGTCGTTGCCCATATGCCCGAGGATCCCGCGATCGAGAAGGTCGAGATCGCCGGCCCTGGCTTCATCAACTTCTACCTCTCCGTCGCCGTCAAGAACGCTATCTTCGGCGAGGCTCGCGAGAAGGGCATGGACTTCGCTAAGTCCAACGTCGGCGGCGGCCTGAAGACCCAGGTCGAGTTTGTCTCCGCCAACCCCGTCGGCCCCATGCATATTGGCCATGGCCGTTGGGCCGCTCTGGGCGACTCCCTCTGCCGCGTTATGGACCATGCCGGTTACGATATCCAGCGTGAGTTCTATATCAACGACCACGGCTCTCAGATGAACACCTTCGGCAACTCCATCAGCACGCGCTATATGCAGCTTGCCGACATCATCGCCAAGCAGGACGTGGATATCGACGCGGCTCACAAGCTGCTGATTGCCGACCGCGATGCCTTTGTTGCAGATGAGAACGACGAGCATCCCGAGACCCATCCGTATCAGGACAACTTTGCCGAGACTCTGGGCAAGGATTCCTACGGCGGCGACTACATCATCGACGAGGCCGCCGAGTTCTGGCGCACCGACGGTGACAAGTGGGTCGACGCCGATCCGCAGGAGCGCATGGAGAGCTTCCGCGAGCGCGGCTACGTAAAGATGGTCGACAACATGCGCGACCTCTGCCATGCCGTCAACTGCGACTTCGATCGTTGGTTCTCCGAGCGCTCGCTGTACGTGAAGGACACCGAGGGCGAGACCGCCGGCACCTCCGCCGTCGACCGCGCTTTCGAGAAGCTCGACAAGATGGGCTACCTCTACACCAAGGACGGCGCTCTGTGGTTCCGCTCCACCGACCTGGGTGACGACAAGGACCGCGTCCTGATCAAGTCCGACGGCGAGTACACCTACTTCGCCTCCGACGTTGCCTATCACTGGGACAAGTTCCAGCGCGTCGACCACGTCATCGACATCTGGGGCGCCGACCACCATGGCTACATCGACCGCGTCCGCTGTGTCTGCGACGCTCTTGGCTATCCCGGCAAGTTCGAGGTTCTGCTGGGCCAGCTCGTCAACCTGCTGCGCAACGGCAAGCCCGTCCGTATGTCCAAGCGCAAGGGCACCATGGTGACCCTGCAGGAGCTTGTTGACGAGGTCGGTTCCGACGCCGCCCGTTACACGCTCATCTCCAAGAGCTCCAACCAGATGGTCGACTTCGATATCGAGGCCGTTAAGAAGCGTGATAACTCCAACCCGGTCTACTACGTGCAGTACGCTCACGCTCGTGTGTGCTCCATTCTGCGCCGTGCCGCTGACGTTACGCCCGAGCAGGCTGACGAGATGGGCATGAAGGCCGTCGCCGCCAAGGCCATCGGCGAGAACGTCAACTACTCGCTGCTGACCGACCCCACCGAGCTTGCCCTTTCGCGTAAGCTCAACGAGCTCACCGACCTCATCGCCAGCTGCGCTCGCGACCGCGCCCCGTTCCGTCTGACGCACTTTGCCGAGGAGCTCGCCGGCGACTTCCACAGCTTCTACGCTGCCTGCCAGGTGCTTCCGAGCGAGGGCCGTCCCGTCGACCCCGAGCTTTCGCGCGCCCGTCTGGCCGCTTGCGACGCCGTCCGCGTGACGCTCGCCCTGGTGCTCACTCTGGTTGGCGTTTCTGCACCCGAGCAGATGTAATCTACGGGTCGTTTAACCGTGTAGGTTTGGCTTTGCTGAGCCCTATAAGCCCGATCTCCATGCGGAGGTCGGGCTTTTTGCGTTTGGCGGGGCTTTTTGGCGTGTTGAAAAATGCTACAAAAACGCAACTATACCGGTTTACGGGGCTGAATCGCTGCCTGGCGACCATAGCAACAGCAGCGAAAATAAAATCGCAGGTAGACGGCTTGCCGAATATTAAAAATGCAGGGTATGGTTGGCTTACGCCGTTCTTGCACCGTAATCCGCGAATGTTTTGAAAACGACCCCTTGGGGACGGAGGAAAACGGATCATTTTTGTCCGGTGGGAGAGCGGTGCGAAACCGTCCGCCACGAATCGGGCTTATCTACTACGTTTAGTCGCATACCCCGAACCATGCCGAAAAGTACGATATTAAAACCGCAGGTAGCGGGCTTGCGATTTTAGGAAGATCGAGGGGATGGTCAGGGGTCGCGGGTCAAACGTAGTAGATAGGCGCGTTTCGTGGCGCGGCTATTCCGTATGCCACGGCTTCACTCCTCTGGTGCGACAGAGGAAGCGCTTTTGAGGGAGAGTGTCCCTTTTGACCAGTTGTATAAGAACGTCCAATGACTAAGTTGCAGGTGACAGTGGTTGTGTTACACTAACGCTGCGTATTTGACGTAATCATCTCGATACAGATCAATGATGCCCGTTGTGTTTTGAACGGAGCTAGACTGTTTAGCCGCCCTGAAGGTTTATGCAGGGAGCATGTGATCACAGGGCTTTAAAAGAAAGTTGAGCAAACACTGTGTCTGATCAACAGCAAGAAAATGAAATAAGCACGGCACAAACCACTCCCGCTGCACCGGTTTCGTCGGACCAGATCGCGAAACCCGTACCGTCGCAGGCGTCGGTCCCCGAGACACACCAGAACGCTGCCTCGGCTTTGAGTGAGAACCCTGTTCCCGTCGCACCTGCTACCGGGGAGGAGGCTGCGCCCGTGAAGCCCAAGCGCACGCGTCGTGTGGCCAAGCCCGCTGCGGATGGCGATGAGGCTGCAAAGCCCAAACGCCGCACCACGCGCACGACGCGTGCCAAGCGTCCGGTTGCCGCCGAGGTTTCGGCGCCGCTTTCAGATGAGGTTGCGCAGGCCCGCGCGCTTGCGCAGATCAGCGAAGCCCAGGTTGTTCGTGCTCGCCGTCGTGCCGCCGAGCGCGATGCCGCGGCTCTGACCGAACTCGCGGCTCCGTCCGCCCCCGAGGCGCCTTCGGCTCCGGCTCCCGAGCAGGTAGCAGAAAAGCCGGCTCCACGCACGCGCCGTCGCACGGCGGCCAAGGTCCAGCAGGCTGCCGAGCAGGTTTCGTTCGATGCCGCCGAGACCCCGGTTCGCTCTGCGGCGGGGGAGGACGCTTCCTCTGCTGAGTCTGTCGTGCCTGCCGAGGCCGGCGGTGCATTTGTCGTCGATCCTGCTTTGCGCCCGCATCGCCGCGGCCGCAAGCCCAAGGCATTTGTCGAGGCGGAGAAGGCGGCCGCTGCCGCGGCTTCTGTCCAAGATGCCCCGGCGTTCGTCGAGCCTACAACGGCTGCCGTGGTTTCGGCCGAGGGTGCTGATGTTCCTGAGGTCGCTGTTTCTGCCGCTGCCGAGCCTGCCGACGTTCGTCCCGGGCGCAGCCGTCACACCGCAGCCAAACGCCCAGCTAAGGCAGAGGCGAAGTCCGGCGCCGAATCTGCGGTAGCTGAGTCTACCGAGGCGAGTGTCGACACGACTCCCGAGACGGAGGGCGCCGATCGGTCGGCAGGCGAGAAGCCCAAGCGCACGCGCAAGAAATCTTCCAAGACCAAGTCTGCCGAACAGCAGGGGGATGCTGAGCAACAGCCCGAGTCCGACGCTAAGTCGGACGGCGAGACCCCGGCGACCGCCGATGCGCCCACGACGCCTGCCGTCGAGAGCGCTGAGGCCGAAGAGGGCTCCCGCCCCAACCGCCGTCAGCACAAGCGTAACGATGAGCGCAGCGAGCGCAAGGATGATCGTAACAACGACCGCCGCACCCGTCAGCGCGACCGCAAACAGCGCAATAAGGAGCGCAATGCTGCTCCGACTGAGCCCACGCTTTCGCGCGAGGAGCTCGCGGCCATGAAGGTCGCCGAGCTGCGCGAGAAGGCCAAGGAGTTCGAGATCGAGACGACCGGCAAGAAGAAGGCCGAGCTCGTCGAAGAGATCTACACCACAGCCGCGAAGGCCGAGGGCTTCCGCGATATTAAGGGCATCCTGCAGATTCGCCCGGACAGCTCCGGCATCATCCATGCCCACGGCTACATGAAGTCCAATGACGACGCCTTCGTGCCCGCCTACCTCATCCGCTCCGCGCGTCTGCGCACGGGCGACGTGATCGAGGGTTCGCTTCGTCCCTCGCGCGGCGGCGACAAGCGTGCCGGTCTCGCCAAAATTACGACCGTCAACGGTCTTGATCCTGAGCAGGCCCGTAACCGCCCCAAGTTCGGCGATCTCACGCCGGTCTACCCCAATGAGCCGCTGCGCTTGGAGCATGGCAAGGATTCCATTACCGGTCGCGCCATCGATATCGTGTCGCCGATCGGCAAGGGCCAGCGTGGCCTGATCGTGTCACCGCCCAAGGCCGGTAAGACTACGATTCTCAAGAAGATCTGCCAGTCTATCTCGATCAACAACCCCGAGGTGCACCTCATCTGCCTGCTCGTCGACGAGCGCCCCGAAGAGGTCACCGATATGCAGCGCTCCATTGAGGGCGAGGTCGTGGCCTCCACCTTCGATATGCCCGCCGACAACCATACCCGCGTGGCCGAGCTCGTCATCGAGCGCGCCAAGCGCATCGTGGAGCTGGGCGGCGACGTCGTGGTGGTTCTCGACTCCATCACGCGTCTTGCCCGTGCGTACAACCTGGCGGCGCCCGCCTCGGGCCGCATCCTTTCGGGCGGCGTCGATTCGGCGGCCCTGTATCCGCCCAAGCGCTTCCTGGGTGCTGCCCGCAATATCGAAAACGGCGGCTCACTCACCATCCTTGCTTCCGCCCTTATCGATACCGGCTCCAAGATGGACGAGGTCATCTTTGAGGAGTTCAAGGGCACCGGCAACATGGAGCTCAAGCTCGATCGCGATCTGGCCGACCGCCGCATCTTCCCGGCCATCGACCCCGTTGCCTCGGGCACGCGCAACGAGGACCTGCTGGTCGACGAGCAAATGCGTCCGTTTGTCTTTGGCCTGCGCCGCATCCTCGCCGGCATGAACAATACCGAGCGCGCGGCAGCGTCGTTTATCAAGGGCCTTAAGGGCACTAATACCAACCAGGAATTTTTGGTGCGTTCGGCCAAAAAGCACAGCGATTACGAGCAGACGTTCTAGTTTGTCCGCTGCATGCGACAGCAACCATAGACATGCCAGAAGGGCCGGGGTTTAGATCCTGGCCCTTTTCGTATAGCCGCTCGCCAACGATTATTGACCTCACGACCGGCAAGCAGCGATTTTCCCGTTTCAATTCCGCTTCGTCGCTTGCAATCCCCAAGGGGGTTTCGCATAATAGCAGTTAAGCTTCGCGACGGAAAACGCAGATGAAACGAACCTTATACCGTTGCTTTGGGGCTCAGGCCCCGCTTCATCTTCTCTCGCGCAGCCAACTGAATGATGCGATTTGGGTGCTGGAAGATGGGGAGAGCTCATGGCTTCTTCTGATGCAACACAACGAGCAGTCCTTGCCGGACTTTCCTGCGGGATCGGCCTTGCCGCACCCGTGGTCGTGTATGCCGCTACACTGCCGTTTTCGTCAATCAACGAGACGGTCGTCGCGGGTGCTGTTCCCTTTGCCGTGGGCGCGGTGGCCGGCGTGGGTATCTATGCCGCCTCGCTGGGCATCTCTGAGTATCGTGCGGAGCACGATGGCCGCCTGTTTGAGCCCGATGCCGTGGGCGGCGCCGCTCAGTTTAGTCGGACCTACAACGAGTTCAAGACCGCCTCGATTCCCGCTCAGCAGGAGGAGGCCGCTCCCCGGGCTGCTGCGCCTGTCACTTTGGACGAGCAGGGTCAATCCTCTTCGCTTCTCTCCGGTCTGACCGGCGCGTTTCAACGCCGTCATGCCGATGATGGCGTTCCGACCATCGCCCGTGCCGCCAACGCCATGGACGAGGCCGATGCCTGGGCTATGATCGATAGCATGCTCGACGACGATTCGCCGGTTAGCTGCGATCCCGCTCGCTCGCGCGATGTCTACCAGGTCGCAATTGACGAGCTCACAAACGGTGAAAAGACTGGCTCCTATAACCGCGACGACATCGCTGCTGCCGCACGTGCCGTTTCGGGCTCTCATGCCGCTCCTGCGGGCAGCACTGCAGCTTTCGTGGCGCTTGTGGCCAACGCCGCCAACAATGCCGCCTATAACGGTGCTTCTTCGGCTGCGTACGCCTCTGCCGCGACGGCCGCTTCGACCGGCCAGCAGGGCGCGGCTCAGCCGGCTCCTGTCGCCGACCCCTTTGCCGATGAGCCCCTGGTTGTCGACGAGGAGACCATCGCCGCTCGTCGTGCTGCCGAAAGCTCGCTTTGGGGCGCTTCGGCCCAAATGCAGGCCGCGGAGGCGGTGCCGTACAACGCCAAGCTCGCCAGCATGCCCATCATTTCCGATGCCAAGGGTGTGGATCTCGCCGATTTGGACGAGCCCGCCGCCATCACTGCCTCTATCGATGCCCAGAATCGCGTGGATACCGACAGTCTCCCCGATGCCTCCCTCGAGGAAGATATCCCCATGGCCGATTATTCGGGCCACGAGAACATGTGGGCCGCCGCCATGGCGATCATGGCCGAGGTCGCCGAGCCCGCCCCCGCGCCGATGCCCACGCCTGCAGCCTCACCTGTCTCGGTTGCTCCCGTCTATGTCGGCCGCCACAGCTCCGTGTTTCCCGAGGATACCGCGCGTATCTCGCGCGAGAGTATCGAGCGCGCCGAGGCTATCGCCGCCGGCGTTATGGAAAACCGTCGCCACGAGCGCGTCAATCAGATCCTTGAGGAAGAGATCGAGCGCCTGCAGTCCTCTACCGCCAAACGTACGGGTCGTGCTTATTTGAGTGTTATCGAGGGCGGTACCGCCAGTTTTACGCCGCTTCGTGCCGAGGCCTAGTTCTGCATGATTAAGATCGATCGTAAGTGGGCGGTTGCGGCCTGCGTCATGGTGTTGCTGATCTGGGGCAATTCACTGGTTCCCGGCACGGGGTCCGGCTCACTGAGCTTGGCGATCATGGAGGACGTCCGCGGGTTTTTGCATAGCTTGAGCCTGCCGTATGAATGGGTAACCAACTTTGTCGTCCGCAAGTGCGCACACTTTACCGAGTATATGGTGCTCGGTGTTTTGGTGACACATGCCTTTGATATCGAGGGTCGACGCACTTATGACAGACTGCTTCCCACGGTGGTTTTTCTGTTGCTGGTCCCCTCAATCGACGAGACGATTCAGTTATTTGTGCCGGGGCGCGCCGGCATGATTACCGACGTGATGATTGACTGCTGCGGAGCGGCTACCGGCGTCGTGCTCCGATATCTCCTTCGATCGCTTGTATGCACCAAAAAGGCCGCCTAGGACGTTTTGCTTGGTCCTAGGCGGCCTTGTGCGTTTGGGGGCCCTGCAGGACGCGATAGCGTTGTCTGCGCGTTATACGGGCCCGGCAATACCGTGTGTCGTTGGTGCACCCTTTACTGGAGCGCCTGTGCGCCAAGGGCCAGACAACCCATGATGCCCTGCTTACCCTCGAGGCTGTTGTTGACAATGAAGGTATCGATGTCGTTGACCTCGGGCGTGACGATATAGCCGTTGAGCATCTCGGCGCACTTTTTGCGGGCGAGCGGCACGATGGGGGTGTGGTCGGCCACGCCGCCGCCGATGATGATCTTTTGCGGCGCATAGCACAGCGTGTAGGTCATGAGCGCCTGTGCCAGGTAGCCTGCGAGCAGGTCCATGGCCTTCGGGTCATCGGCCATGTCTCCGGCGCTTTTGCCATCCCAGCGCTTTTTAATGCCGGGGCCGGCGATGAGGCCCTCGAGGCAGTTGTCGTGGAAAGGACAGCCGCTGTGCTCGCCGATGGTGTCGCGCGGATCGCGTGTGACCAGGATGTGCCCTGCCTCGGGATGCATCATGCCATGAACGAGCTGGCCGCCCGAGAGCACACCGGCGCCCACACCGGTGCCGATGGTCAGATACACCACGTCGGTGAGGCCCTGGGCGCAACCAAAGGTGACCTCGCCCAGACAGGCGACGTTGACGTCGGTGTCGTAGCCACAGGGAATATTGAGCTCGTTTTGGATGGTGCCCAGCAGGTCAAAGTAGCGCCATGCCGTCTTGGGCGTCTCCAAGATCTTGCCGTATTGGGGCGAGGCAGGGTTGACTGCGGTGGGGCCAAAGGCGCCGATACCCAGCGCGGCGATGCCCTTGTTTGCAAACCAGGCGTTGACGGCCTCAACGGTCTCCTGCGGGGTCGTGGTTGCGATCTGCTCACGCTCCAGAACCGTACCGTCTACATAGCCCGTGGCGCAGACCATCTTGGTGCCGCCGGCCTCGAGCGCTCCGATAAGCTGCTGCTCTGCCATAGTATTCCTCCCCCTGGGACGAGTTGCTCCGTGACTAAAGTATAGCGCTTTAAACAAATTAAGAAAGCGCTATAAAAAGAAGCCCCACAACGCGCGTGCGGTGCGGGGCTTCTTTGGGTGCTTTAGTTGCCGGGCCGTCCTTACCCGCGCGGCTTGATTTTATCGCGTAGCGACTTGAGGTTCTCCAGCGCCGCGTTAAGCGTCTCGTCTCGCTTGGCAAAGTGGAGGCGAATCAGATGGTTGACGGGCTCCCGGAAGAAGCTCGATCCGGGCACGGCGCCCACGCCCACCTTAGAAGCGAGGTCCTCGCAGAAGTCGAGGTCGCTGTCATAGCCAAACTCAGAGATGTCCATCATGACGTAGTAGGCGCCCTGCGGCACGTTATGCTCAAGACCAATGCTATCGAGTCCCTGACAGAACAGATCGCGCTTGGCTGTGTAGAGATCGAGGACCTCCTGGTAATAGCTGTCGTCGAAGTTGAGGGCGGTGACGACGGCTTCCTGTAGGGGAGCGGCGGCACCCACGGTGAGGAAGTCGTGGACCTTCTTGATGCGCTCGGTGATCTGGGCCGGGGCGATGGTGTAGCCCAGACGCCAGCCGGTGATGGAGTACGTCTTGGACAGCGAGCTGCAGCTGATGGTGCGCTCGAACATGCCGGGCAGCGTGGCCATATAGACGTGCTCGTGGGGCGCGTAGACGATGTGCTCGTAGACTTCGTCGGTGATGCAGTAGGCGTCGTACTTTTTGCAGAGATCGGCGATAAAGGTGAGCTCTTCGCGTGTAAAGACCTTGCCGCAGGGATTGGAAGGGTTGCACAGGACGATGGCCTTGGGGTCGTTGTCGCGGAAGGCCGCCTCGAGTGTCTCGCGGTCAAAGTCGAATGTGGGCGGGTTGAGCGGCACGTAGATGGGCTCGGCACCTGAAAGGATCGTGTCGGCGCCGTAGTTCTCGTAGAACGGCGAGAAGATGACGACCTTGTCGCCGGGGTTGGTGACCGTCATCATGGCAGCCATCATGGCTTCGGTGGAGCCGCAAGTGACTACGATGTTCTGGTTGGGGTCGATCGGCATGCCCATAAAGTGCTCCTGTTTGGCGGCAAGCGCCTCGCGCATGGCCTGGGAGCCCCAGGTGATGGAGTACTGGTGGTAGAGCGGCTTAGGGTCGGTGGCGATGGTGCCCAGGCTCTCGAGCAGCTGCGCTGGGGGATCAAAGTCGGGGAAGCCCTGCGAGAGGTTGACGGCGCCGTACATATCGGAGATGCGCGTCATGCGGCGGATGACCGAATCGGTAAACGTTGCCGTGCGATTGGAGAGTTCTTTCATACTTGTCCTTTCGAACATCGGGGTGGGGCAAGTTTACTCCTATGGAACCGGTGGGATTTGCTCGAAATGGATCCGAAAAACTCTTTTCAAAATTCTTGAAAATTGGGGCTTGCGTCGCGTGGCGTTCCTTGCAATAATAGTCGAGCGCGAAGCGCACAGGACACGGTGGGTGTAGCTCAGTTGGCTAGAGCGACGGGTTGTGGTCCCGTAGGTCGAGGGTTCGAGTCCCTTTACCCACCCCAGTTCTTGCTTCGTGTTGATATCGGGTCGTTAGCTCAGTTGGTAGAGCAGGGGACTCTTAATCCCAAGGTCCAGGGTTCGACCCCCTGACGGCCCACCACACGATATCTCCTCTAAAGTCCGCTACTACGGACTTTAGCTTTGGGTCGTTAGCTCAGTTGGTAGAGCAGGGGACTCTTAATCCCAAGGTCCAGGGTTCGACCCCCTGACGGCCCACCAGAGAACGCACAGGTCAGCGCTTCGGCGCTGACCTTTTTTGTTTGCCGAGACATCAAATCATAACCGTCCGTTACCGTTCGCGTTTTACGCCACCTGCCGTTTATGCGCGGCAGGTGGCTTTTTATGCATTTTGCAGGTAGTGGACCTAGAAAATGCAATTTATAGCGTCTCGGCGCTGCGACCGGTGCCATTAAAACCGCCGTCCGCGCCGCCGCCCTCGACGATCTGCAGGGCGCGCCCGACCTGCCTGGCGGCCTTCTCGCGCTCCGCGAGGCCCGGTTTTATGTAATGGCGGTAATCTGTCCCCAGGTCCGTATGGCCGTGCAAATCCATGATGCTCAGCGGGTCGACCTCGGTCGCCGCCATGATAGTCTCGGAGGTGTGGCGCAGGGCCTTGGGAGGGATATACCGCAGGTCATGGCGTGCGCACATGCGCCGCCAAGCGCGCACGAGGTTGTCGCCGCGCATGTTGACGATGCGCTGCCCGCTCCATTCGCGCACCTGCTCCGTAACCGAAGTGCCGCCCTCGACGGTTATGCTTGGGCGCAGCTCGTCCATGATCTGGTGCAGGCGCTCGCGGCCCGCCAATAAAACCGGCACGGTGCGCACGGAATGGGCGTTCTTGGTCTCCTTCACACCGTCCTCATCCGTGTACGCGCGGCAGACCTCGATGTACTCCGAGACGGTCGGCTGGCCCGTGGCGAAGTCGTAGGTCGTGGTGACCTTGAGGTCGCACGGGCGCACGGCAAGCGCCTCCTCCTTGCGCAGGCCGCTCAAGCCAAGGATAAGGTAGGCGTTCATGACAAGGTCGGCGCGGTCGTCGCTGGCGGCGAGCCTGCGCAGCGCCTCGGCGGCCTCGGGGATGCTCCACGGCTCAACGGGCGCCTGCTTCGCCTTGGGCGCTATGACGCGGCGGCGGAAGGGCTCCACCGTCACCCAGCCGTCGTCGAAGGCGCGGCGCATGACGGCGCGGAGCGTCGTCTTGGTCTTGGCCGGCGCGCCCGAGCGCTCGATGCAGCCGCGCATCATGTCGTGTGTTATCTCGGAGATGTCGATGCTCCCCAGGACGGGGGAGATGTAGTTGCACATCTGCCCGTCGTACTCACGCAGGCTCGCCTTTGAGCGCGGCTTGCCGCGGTTGCTGGGGGAGTCGCGGAAAACTCCCCAGTAGTACATGTCGAGCGTCACGCCGGCGTGCGCCGCCTGGGATACGCCGAGCTCGCGGGCGAGCTGCGCGATGGCGATATCGGCATCGGTCTCGGTACCGTGTACGGTGCGCGACACGCGGCGCACGTGGCCGTCCGCACGGAAGCCCGCCTGGACGCGAATCACCCACTTGCCGGGCGCGACCTCGCGCTTGGAGCCGAGTTTTGACCTAGAAGTATCGTTGCTTGCCATATAATGGTCCTGCCTTTCCCTTTTTGCCGGAGGGCATATGCCCCGTGCGGATCCGCCAAGATTGCCGCACGGGGTTTCTTTAGGTCTAATGGTCTTTGCGCCGCAGTCATAGGTCGAGCATGCCGAGCAGGTGCTTGGCGATATCGAGGACGCAGCAGGCGCATGCGAGATGAGAAGCGCTATAAGGCCGAGCTTCCGCCCTCAAGTCCGAACGTCAGGATGGGCAAATTCAGGTCTCCGCGTGCCCCGCCGGATGCCAGCGTCTCGGCGATTCTCTTCGCGTACGCGTATAGGTCGCTTGCGCCGACCGAGAGGACGAGCGCATTGAACTGGTCCTCGTCGGCAACGTCCTTGGCCGAGTACAGCCCCGATACGGAAAGTTCCATCCCGTAGTAACCGTCGGCCTTGTCTCGCGGTTCAAGTTTGAGTGTCATGGCGAGCTGCTTATGCGTCGTGCCATCTTCGCCTTCTCCCTGGCCAACGATGCTATTGGAGAGAGAGAAGGCCCCCTCAGAGACGGTTTCGCCGTTTTCCGGCACCGAGCCGCCGCTAAAGGAGACGCTGTCGACTTTCCTTCCGACGCATCTAAGGGGGGTGATTTCGATTGACTGCTTAATCGTGTCGGCCATTCCTACATCCTCATCTCGAAGTTGCTCTCATCGGTCTCCGCCTGTGGCTGTGCGCGCCAGGCTGACTTTCCGCCGTGAATCACCGAGAACGTGTTGCCTTCGACCCCGGAGCCGGTTCCTTCTACGCGAAATCCAAGGACCGGTAGAACCGATGGGCAATCCCTTATGGCGCGCATAAGTTGACATGCTGTAGTCGTTGGCTGCGAGGCGCCGTTCTCCCAGCGGGAAACGGTCGGCTTCGTCACCCCCAGCAGCTTCTCGAATTGCGCCTGGGTCATCTTGAGCGACTTTCTGATTTTCTTGATTTCCGTTGGCGCGAGAAGGCCGTGCCTCTTGGCGTAGGCTTCGGTTATCGCTTCTGAGAGCGCGCCAGCTTCCTTGATGCCAATTTCGTATTCACCGCACTCGTCACATGCGAGGCGCTCGATTCCCTCGATAGTGAACTCTTCTCCGCGATACGTTTCCGTGAGCGGCTCGCTGGTGAGCCTCAGCTCGTGGCCGCATTCGGTACATCTCATAATTCCTCCTAATGGAAGGCGCCGTCCCAGTTCATTGACCATATCTCCACGACGGGCTCTTCGTCCTCGATGAAGAACTTCACGTACCATTCGGTCTCGTCGTAAACCATTCCGCAGTAGATGTCGGCCCACGTCCCCGGCTTGCGCTCGAGTTCGACGGATTTCCTGAAATGCCTTTCCTCGATCTTGCTGAATACGTCTGCGGCGACTAAATCCGCATGTGCGTAATGCTCGATGAGAAACTTTGTCGCCCGCCTTTTCATCCGAGCTGACCCCTCTGCCGTGAGTCTCTTCGCCATCTCAAGCGAATAGGTTGGTCTGTACTTGGTTCTCCCCATTTCGCTCCTTTTTGTAGTTAGCATTATGCTAACTTTTGCGCTGAAATTCAATACTGCCCGCCATTCCTGACGGACAACCTTTTTTGTCCGTCAGGAATGGCGTTTTTTGGCGGACAAGTGAGATTGCCTGCCGGCTACGCGGACCTTACTTGACCGTGCGGGTCAGCCAAGATCGCTGCACGGGGTTTCTTCGTTTAGTAGCAGTCGTTGCACTTTCTGCAACAACTTAATCAGCCACCTTCCCATTTTCGTGGGGTTACGAAAATGGGGGAGTAACTGGCGCTATGCGCCGAACAGCTTCGCGAGCGCGCCGATGGCGGCGGCTACCGTGGGGATGAGGCCGCTGGCCTTGGACGCTATATCCAGCGCCTCGGCTGCACGCTTGGCGAAACCCTTTTCATCTGCTGCATCCGCCTCGTTGCGCATCCTGCTGATGGCAAGCTCGAGCAGGTCCTTCTCGGTATCGGTGAGGCCGTCCGCCGAGCGCACGGCATCGACCGTCTGCCTGATCTCGGCGCTTACGTTCGCCTCGGCTTGCGCCGTGGCGGTCGCATTTGTGGCGATCGTGGCGGCGGGCGCCGGCTCGGGTCCGCAAATGTTGGTCATGTTGGCTATGAGCCATCCGCGCGCCCTGCGTACGCCGTCGAGCGTCCGGCTCTGCAGGATGCCCTGTCCGCCGAAGCGGAGATAGAAGCTGAACCCCTCCATCTCGGTCATGAAGTTGTCGATGTGCTGCTGCGTGTCCTCGCCGTAGACCCCGGCAAGGATTGAGTCGCATTCGCCGATCAGCGAGTTCATATGTCTCCTCGAATCTCCTGGCATAAGTTCACCCTCCAATCATATATTCCGTTCCCGTTGCCTACGCGGACCTTACTTGATCCGCTTCCAGCCCTTCGATTTCAAGCACTGCAGCCTGCGCTTGGGACAGCTCGGCCTGGTCGCGTGCCGTCTCCAGGATCTTCGAGCGCCTCTTCTCGGTGCTCTGTCGGTAGCAGGTAATCAGCTCGCCCTCCGCGCCAGACGTCGCCGTCGGCCTGTCCTCGGGATGCTCCTCGTACCAGCCTAGGAGGTCATTGGGGTCGGTGTGCAGAATCTTCGCGCACTTCCAGAGCTGCTCAATATCGGGAAGAGTTTTCCCTCGTTCCCAGTTGCCTACCGTCTTGATATCAACGTTCAGCGCGTCTGCCAGATCTGCCTGTGAATATCCGTTTTCTTTCCTAGCCTGCTTAAGTTTTAGGTTCATCGTCACCTCCAATATAGGGAAGTATTTACCGAGGATTCTATAGATACACAAAAGAAAAGGCAAGAAAAGCCCTAGTTTGCTATTGCAATCGGGAAAAGATTCCCTATACTTTGATTTGCACAGGGAAGAAGTTCCCTATTTAAGAAGGAGGAAGACATGAAGTTTTCGAAGGACGAGTTCGGAGCGAACCTGCGCGCCGCCCGCGCTCGAGCCGATATGTCTCAGGAGCAGTTGGCTAACAAGGCGGGGCTCTCGGCATCTTCAATCATCGGATACGAGAACGGCTCGATGGTCCCGGGCGTCGACAAGGCGTATGCCATCGCCCAGGCGCTGGGCTGCACGCCCAACGACCTGATGGGCTGGAACACGGACGAGGCCGCCTAGGCCGGAAGGGGGAAGAGATGGAAGGCAAGAAGGTGGGCGAGCTCACGCTCGACGTGAAGCTGAAGGGCGTGGACGAGCTGCAGGAGAGGCTCGACAAGGCCGCCGGCCACATCGATGCCGCCCGCGAGATCTTGGATTCGCTCGCGGACGGCGTGGAGATCGGGGCCGATCTTATCGCGTCCGATACGACATTCCGCAGCGTGGACAGCTCGTCTGGTGACCGCGAAGCGTGAAGCGCTTGCCGCAGGTCTGGCAGGTTATCTCGAGGGAGCCGGTTGCAGCGGCCTTCTCGATTCCCCTGACGGCGACGCGGTCGAGGGCTTTCCGGTCGATCTTGAGGCCCTTGATGGCCTTTGGCATGTAATCACCTCCTCTCGCGTAAAGGGATGAACGCAAAGGAGTTTACGGGTTCGTTGGGACACGGAGATGAATGAGATCAGACGGCTCCGCAAGAAGGCGGGACTCTCGCAGTTCAGGCTCGCGGTGAAGGCGGGCGTGACCGAGACGACGGTACGGAACTGGGAGCGACGGGGGATAGCCGACGCGAAGTACGGGGCGGCCAAGCGGCTCGCGAGGGCGCTTGGCGTGCCCATGGAGGATTTGGAGGAAGAGGAATGACAGGCAAGAGCTACGAGCTGCCAGAGGACATCACGACCCTGGGCGGCATGGTGTCGTGGGCTGACAAGGACGCCGAGTGGCACACGGAGGTGTTCGAGTTCCTCGCGGACGCGCGCTCCGCGTTCCGCGAGCATGTCCTGGCCGGCGACGTCGCCTACCTCGCGCGCCTGGTCGAGCTCGACCGCAGGCAGGCGCTCGACCCGGTGTCCTACGACGTCATGGAGATCGACCCGGCGCCGGGCGAGTGGCCGTTCGGCCGCGGTCGCGAATGAGGCGGGCGCTGCTCGCCTCGGCCGTCGTGATGGACGCCGCGGGGTGGGCGTGCACCGCGCAGGGGGCCTACGGCTTGGCGCGGGTGTGCTTCTCGGCCGCCGTGCCGTTCATCGCGGCGTGGGTGCTCTCCTCGCTCCGTGGCTGAGGCCGGGCCCGCCCCCGTCGCGCCACGGGTTCGTACCGCCCCCATTCCGCGGGGCCCGCGGCGCGACGGGGCCGGACCCCCTACTTCCGGCCCGCAAGGTGTCCGCCGCCGACTTGGCGGGGCGGCGGCACCGCTCCCTTTGGCGGGGGAGCGCCCTCCGGCTGCATCTATCGGTGCGGCCCTCCGGCAAGGGATTGGCCCATACGAATGAAAGGAGAAGGCCATGTGGATGTCGATAGCCAAGGGCGCGCGTTACGCCTGCTGCGACAACGTCACGTTCCGAGCGATGGTCATGCAGGGGATCATCCCGCGCTATCCGTCGCTCAACCCGAACAGCTCTCGCGAGGTGGTGAGCAGCGATGACATCGACGCCGCCATCAGGGCGCGCGGGGCGATGCCGGCACTGCCCTCGCCCGACTGCGTGCCCGCTCGCCGTCCGAGGCGGGTGGCGTGATGGTCGACCTTATCTGGGATGCCGGCTGCAGGCTCGGCGCGTGGTGGGACTCGCTGCCCGAGCGCGTGCGCAGCGTGGCGTGCGCCGTCGTGATGCTCGCGCTCATCGCCCTTGCGGGCGCCATCGAGGGGACCGCCCCGAGCGGGATGTACTACTAGTCAGGAGGATATGGCATGCAGTTTGAGAAGAAGTCTGTGCGCCTGGGCGACATCCGCCCGAGCGGGCAGAACCCGCGCGAGGACTTCGGCGACATCGGCGCCCTGGCCCGCAGCATCGAGGCGACCGGCGGCGAGCCGCTGAACCCGCCCGTGGTGGTGGCGGACGGAAACGTCTACCGCATCGTGGACGGGGAGCGCCGCTACCGCGCGCTGTCGTCGCTCTACGGGGAGGACCGCGAGGTGTCCGCGCTGGTGGCCGACACCATGGACGAGGCCAACGAATTGGTCGCCATGCTCGCCACCGACGACAAGCGCCAGCTGACCGAGGCCGAGCGCGCCCGCGGCGTGCAGCAGATGCTCGTGCTGGGCGTCGACGAGCAGCGCATCGAGCGCGCGAGCCGCGCCACCGCCGGGCAGATCCGGGCTGCGCGCAGGCTGCGCGGGAGTATAGAGGGCCGCCAGGTGACGCTGGAGCAGCTGGAGGCCGCGAGCGCCTTCGACGACGAGAAGGATGTCGAGGCGGTCCTCGCCGCCGGCGACGGCTGGGCGGGCAAGGCCGACCAGATCCGCCGCCGCATCGAGCGCGATGAGGCAAAGGCCGAGGACTACGACGCCTTCGGCGACGCTGGCATCCCGGTGGTTAATGAGCGCCCCGATGGCTCGATCTACGTGCTCTGGGCGTGCTACGGCACCGTGGCCAAGGAGCTCGAGGGGCTGGACATCGCCACCGGCACCGTGGCGGTGAATACCGGCAGCGGCTGGTATCTCTACGGGCCCGACGATGGCTCGGGCGGGCAGGCCGATAAGACCGAGGAGGAGATTATCGCGGAGCAGGAGGCCAAGCGCGAGGATGCCGCTCTCGTGGACCTGTACGCGCGCATGGTCGACTTCGTCCTGCACGAGGCCCCGGGACGCACGCGCGAGCTGGAGGACGCGGTCCGCGCGGCACGCACGGATCCGCTCTTCTACGTGGACGACCTGCTCGCCGACGGCGGCGACTGCGACAGCGCCGAGGCCGCGGTCATGGAGGCCTTCTACGGCAGGTGCGGAGCCTCGTCCCCGAGCGCCTACGAGATCGGATTCTGGTGGATGGGCACGGCGCGCAGCATGCGGATGCTCAACATCAGCTGGCGAGGCGATGACGCGGATGGGTGGCTCGAGCACTGGGAGATCGTCCGCAGCGCGGGCTTTAGGCCCGGCGGGGATGACGAATGGCTTTTGGCGAGGGTGCAGGCGAGCGCCAAGGAGGAGGAGAAGGATGAGTAGCGAGGAGAAGGTCAGGGTGACGGTGGAGGCGTGCGGAGAGGTCCGCTCGCTCGATTGCCGCTGCGCGGCGCTCTCGACCATCAACGGGCTGGTCGTCGATGTCGACCTCTAGCGGGCGCCGGGCGGTCGTGCAGCGCGGGGCGGACGGGCGCTGGTTCGCCCGCCCCTACATGGGCACCGACCGCGTGACCGGCAGGCGGATCAGGCCGTACAGGTCGTGGGACGCGGAGCTGACGCGCGAGCAGGCGCAGGCCATGTGCGACTCATGGGTCGCGTCCTTCATCCCGTCGTCCGCCCGGGACAGCTCAAAGCGCCTGTCCTCGATGCTCGAGACCTATATCTCTGACCCCGTGAACGGCCTGTCCGACAACTCGGTGGCCACGTACCGCAGCGTCGTCAGGACGATGGTGGAGCCGACCATCGGCCGTCTGCCCTACGACCAGGTGGAGCCCTGGGACGTGTCGGCGGCGTACCGCATGCTGCTCGCCCCAAGGACGGGGAGGGGCGTGAAGCCCAAGACGCTGCTCAAGATGCACGCGCTCCTCAAGGGCGCATACCGCTCGTGGCGGCCGGCGCTGGGGCGCGACATCATGCTCGACGTCCCCGCGCCGTCCGCGCCGCCCTCGGAGCCTTTCGCGCTGTCCGAGTGCGACGTGGACGAGCTGTCCCGCGCGCTCGCCTCCGCCATGTCCTCGCGATCGGCGTCGGGCGCCAACATCGCCCGACGAACCGAGGCCATGGCGGCCTACCTGGCCCTCAACACGGGCATGCGGGTCGGGGAGGTCTGCGGGCTGCAGCGCCGCGACTGGCGCCGCGCGCTGCACGACCTCCACGTGGCGGGGCAGGCGGTCGAGAAGCCCGAGCTGCACCGGCAGGCCTACACCAAGGGCAGGCGCCCGCGCAACGTCGCCCTCGCGCCGGCCGTCGAGGCGCGGCTGGAGCGCCACCTGGAGTGGCAGGACACGTGGCTCGTGCGGAGGGGCCCGGCCGCGCCCGTGGTGACGTTCAGCCCCGCCGGCACCATCGCGCGCCCTTCGACCGTCACGCAGCACTTTAAGTCGCTAGCGCGTGAGCTGGGCCTTCCGCCGGAGACGACGTTCCACTCGCTTCGCCACACGCACGCCACGTGGCTGCTCATGCACGGGTTCGACATGAGGACCATACAGGAGCGCCTGGGGCACGCCGACGTCAAGACGACGCTCGAGACCTACGGCTCGGTCATGCCGGGCCGCGACCAGGCCGCCGCCGCGGCCTTTACCGATTCGATTCACGGAGGTGAGACGGATGAATAACTTCAACTTCAACAGGGACTTCTACGAGGGCTGCCGCGCCCTGGGCGACAGGGAGGGCATGGCGCTCGCGTGGGCGATGCTGCGCTACGGCTACGAGGGCGTCGAGCCCAAGCTGAAGCCCACCACCATGGCGGCGTTCACCTTCGCGAGGGGACGCATCGACGCCATGGTCAACGGCAGCCTAGGGGGTAAGGCTAGGTCCGCCAAGACAGGCGGCAGCGCAGATACCCAAGGTGGTAGCAAAGGGGGTAGCCAAGGGGGTAGCCAAGGTGGTAGCCAACCAAGCAGGCGAGGGGGTAGCCGACAGAAAGAGAAGGAGAAGGAGATAGCCCTAGCGGGCTATAGCGCGGCCAGCCAAGCGCCCGATGGCTTCGAGCCCCCGTCGGAGGAGGACGTGGAGGCGTACTTCGCCGCCAACTGCCTCCGGGGCGACGCCCGCCAGTTCTTCGACCACTACTCGGCGCAGGGCTGGACGCTGCCGAGCGGCCTGCCCGTGACAGACGTATGGGCGCTCGCCCGCAACTGGAGCCGCAAGCAGGTCGGCTTCGACGCGGACCGGAAGGCACGCGGCGGGCAGACCTCGCAGGAGGTCGAGCGCGCGGCGGTGTGGAAGCCAGCCGAGACCGAGGACGACGTCATCGCCGCCCTGGAGCGTGAGCTGGGTGAGGCGTCGTGATCACCCTCAGGGAGATGCTCGACGGCTTCGACCCCGCCGCAGGCCGCCCGCTCGACATAACGCGCATCTACATGGCCAACGTCATCAGCGCAGACGAGGGCGCCCGCCTGGCCAAGAAGCAGAAGCTCGACGAGTACCGCGCGCGAAAGCGCGCCAAGGAGGACCTGCGCATGGACATCGCCGCCATCGCGAGGGGCGAGGAGCCGATCTGGAGGTATGCCAAAGGTGTGCCAACGGCGGCCGGGCAGCTGGGCCAGCAGGCGATGGGGTTCCCGCCGCTAGAGGGCGGAGACGGGGCCGGCGGGGGAGTCCCCGCGGCAAAGAACGCCTAATTCTTTTGAGATAGGAGAGTGAGAGAGGTTTTGACCGAGATCTCAGCGGTGATGAGGGCCTACCGGGACGCCCTCGACAGGCATCGGATTCCCTGGGCCGACGACACGTACGACACCGAGAGGGTTGGCGGCTACAGGCTGCGCATCGAGCGCACCGTGACCGTCCTGGACGAGCACAGGGTGAGCGTGATCTGGGGCTACCAGTGCCTGCCGGGGCGCGAGCCCACGGGCGTGACGATCGGCTACCCGAACTACCTCGAGGTGCAGTACGACCCCGTGAGCAGCGAGCCGTTCATGGCCACGCCGGGCGACATCCTGGCCGACATCTTCGGCGTGAGGGGTGAGTCGCGGTGAGCTACAGGTGCGGCCCCGACGACTGGATCGACCTCGCCGTCGGCAGGCTCGAGGACGCCAAGAGGTCGCTCGGCGCGGGCATGCGCGCCATGGCATGCGACGAGCTGCGACAGGCGAGGCGATGCGTAAACCGCGCGCTGATCATGGTCGCGGAGGAGAAGGAAGTCGAGAAGGATTGGAGCGGGAAATGAGCTGCGATTTCTGCGGTGGGTCCCGCGCTGCCTCCGTCCACTCAGAGCCTAGGCGGGACGGGGCCGCGCGAACCGTCGGGACCATGGCGCTCGGAAGGCGCTACGACGGCGCCCCGCTCATTAGGGTCGACGTCGAGACCGAGACGTGGGTCGACATGGACGTCGAGGTCGGCAACTCACTCCACTGCAGCTCGATCAGCGCGGAAGTGGAGGCCAGCGCGTACGTTGAGAACGCCAGGTTCTGCCCGTTCTGCGGGGCGAGGCTGTGACCTCGGCGGTCGAGCTGTTCCGCGCAACCGCCTGGCGCGCGGTTCCCGATCTGGTGTCGGGTCCCGCGCGCCGGGCGCTCGCGCACGGTCGGGCAGACGCGCCGCGGGTGACGTCGGCGCAGATCGGGGAGACGGAGCGGAGGGCGCGTGCGCTGGAACGCGACCGGGCCCGCGCGCTCAAGAGGTCGAGGAAGGCTAGGCGATGAGGTTGTTTGAGAGGCTGCGGCGGATGCTCGCCGAGAACCGCCGAGTGCGCAAGAGCATAGAGGCGCGGCGCGCCCGCAGGTGCAGGAGGTCGATGAGATGACCGTGATGTGGGACGTGCAGGAGAGGAACTGCGCGGTCTGCGGGAGGGTCTTCATCCCGCGGGCGCCGAAGGCCAAGTACTGCTCGGATGAGTGTCGGAGAAAACACGAGCAGGACCGCGCGAAGGAGGCCCGGCGCAAGGGCTCCATGCAGAAGCGCGACAGGGTCGACCGCTACCTGGCCGGGTCTGGCGCGGTGCACGACGAGATCATGGCCATGAGACGCGAGGTCGCGATGAGATGTTGAGTTTCCGCAGGTAGACGTAGGTGGATATATAATTAAGGCCGCTGGCGCTGGAGCGCCGGCGGCCTTTGGCAAAGACGCCTCCCGGCATCCTCTATGTGGCGTAGAGCATGGTACCACGCGGGAGGTCACATGGATGCAAGGGAATATCTGGAGACTGTACGGGCCGCCCAGCGCGGCATCGACCGCCGCCTGGCGGTCATCGAGTCGATGCAGGCGCGCGAGCAGGTGCGCGCACAGCGCTACGACGCCATGGGCAAGGGCGCGCACGGCACGGACTTCATGAGGTCCACCGACGACCGCATAGACTACGAGCGCCGCAGCGGCGCGGAGCTGTCCGAGCTCCGGCATGAGGTGGAGCTGGGCCGAGAGCTATGCGCGGGCGTGCGCTCGGCCAACCCGGGCAAGCGCTGGGGCGACGTGCTGGAGCTGAGGTACTGCGAGGACCGCACACTGCAGGAGATTGCGGGGACACTCGGGGTGTCGGTGAGGTCAGTTAACTCCGACTTGTGCGCAGCCTTGGACTGGACGGACATGGTCGGTCTGGCGGCAGCCCGATCCGGTCTTGGACGCGCTGCAGTCTGAGTTAGATATATTCCTATCGTTGCCCGTCGGCCCAGCGCCGGCGGGTTTCTCTTTATCTACGGACTGCACGCGATTGCACACAATTGCACACCGTTGCACGTGATTGCCTACAGTTGCACGCGATTGCACACAATTGCACACCGTTGCACGTTGTGTTTGGGATATAACTATGGTGTCGATTCGCAGCGCCGCCCGCGCGGCATACGGGTCGGATGTGCGTGGAAGCACAGATGAGTGGCCGGGGTCCCCTTAGCAGTTCAGGGCCCCGGCCTTTCTGCGAAGCAACAACCTAATGAGGTGGGCCGTGGTAACACGCGAGGCTATCGTTCGCGCCGCAAGCCGGTACGACACCGTCATGGCGTGGGCATTCCGCCGCGCCCTGGGCATCGCCCGCCGTGCGGGCGGGCGCAAGTGCAAGGGGGCAGGCAAGGCCGTCGAGCGCCTGCGCTACGCGGGGCTCGAGGAGTGCATGGCTAACCTGGGTCGCTCTCCCGTGGAGCGCTAGCCGTGGCCACCAAGACCCGCTACGCCAACGGCCACGCCCGCCGGCAGGTGCGCGCCTGGCTCAAGGCGCAGGGGCTGCCGTGCCACATCTGCGGCATGGCCATCGACTACGACCTGCCTGCGGGCGACCCGATGAGCTTCGAGGTGGACGAGATCGTGCCCGTGTCCAAGGGCGGCTCGCCCATCGACCGCGCGAACGTAGCGCCGGCCCACCGGATCTGCAACGAGCGGCGCGGCAACAAGAGCCTCGCCGCATTGAACGGCTCGATATCGCCGCGCCCGCGCGACGTGGGCTGCTCGACCTCGCTGTCGTGGTGACGCGACCCTGGGGGATGGCCCCCTCCCCGGGGCCGAAGGCTCGCCCGTGGGCGTTGCGCCTTTTTTGCGCAGGCCCCGAAACCGAGTCCATACCGGGAGGTGCATGGAATGTCCACGAAGTCCACGAAGCCGAGGGGCAAGCCCTGGACAGCGGACGAGAGGGAGTTCGTCAGAAACGCGTACCCGGCGCTCGGACCTGCGGCTATCGCGAAGAAGCTCAAGCGGTCGCGCTCGGGCGTGTGTGCCCTCATCAAGAGGATGAAGGAGAGCGGCGAGATCGCCACCGGCGAGTCCACGGGGGAGTCCGTGGTCGCGGGCGTCTCGGCGCCCCCCGCGGACGGCCCGGACGGCCGCCAGGACACGCTCGGGAGGCTCCGGTGGGTGCGGCAGATCATCGAGCGACAGCTCTACGAAGCCGAGCCCAGCCAGGCGGCCCGGCTCGCCAAGGAGTACCGCGAGACGCTCGAGCAGATTGAACGGATAGAGGGGGCTGGGGAGGACGGTGGCGACGATGTCATCATCAACGCCGTCTCGGTCCTGCGCGACGTCCTCGGCTAAGCCGAGGCTCCGCCTCGTCCAGCCCTACGAGAGGTCCATCGGCTCCCTCGCGGTCGAGCTCGCCCCGACGATGGGATACAGGCTCGTGCCGTGGCAGGAGCAGCTCGCCCACGACATCGGAGCCGTGGACGCCAACGGAAAATGGGTCCACCCACGCGTCGGAATCTCCATACCGCGCCAGCAGGGCAAGTCCGTCGACATCATCGTGTGGGTCGCGGTCATGGCCGCGCTCGCCGGCTACAAGGTGCTCTGGACCGAGCACAACTACTCGACGACCATGGAGATGGTCGGCCGCTTCCGCAAGATCTTCGGGCGCCGTGTCGGCGACACGTCCGAGGGAATCCCGCGCTGGCGCAAGCTCCTGGTCGAGGTCTGCTCGCAGACCGGCCAGGAGTGGATGCGGTTCAGCTCAGGCGGCGTCATCCAGTTCTCGACGAGGACCAAGTCCTCGCGCCTGGGCTTCTCCTTCGATATCGTCATATACGACGAGGCCCAGGAGCTCACGGGCATCCACACCCAGGTCATCAACCCGACGACGACGTCCGGCGCGAAGCAAAACCTGATGATCGTGTACGCCGGGACGCCGACCCGCGCCGGCAACCCCGCCGAGGTGTTCAAGAACCTCCGGCAGCAGGCGTGGGAGGGCGGCGAGAAGGCGTCCGACCTGCTCTGGCTGGAGTACGGCGTCGAGGAGGTCGGCGACATCTGGGACGAGAGCCGATGGCCGGAGGTCATGCCCTCGCTCGGATACCACGCCGACATCCGCGCCATCCGCACGGGAATGAAGGACATGGACGAGCTGGGGGCCGCCCAGGAGTACCTGGGCTACTGGCTGCCCCCGCAGGAGCAGGTTGAGCCGCCGGTCATCGGCGCCGACGCATGGGGCGCGTGCCTCGTGGGGAGCGGCCCCGAGCTGACCGCCGGCTGCAGGATCTGCGCCGGCGTGAGGTTCAGCGCCGACGGCTCGACCGTCGCCGTGGCGTGCGCCGTGCGGCCGCCCGGCTCGCCGACCGTGCACGTTGAGCTTCCCTTCTGCGAGGACCCGGAGCCCAGCACGGACTGGCTGGCCTACTGGATCGCCGCGAGGGCGGGCAGGTACGCCTGCGTCGCAATCGACGGCAAGGCGGGCGCCGGCGCCCTGTGCGACAAGCTCGAGGGCATGGGCATGCCCAAGGACTACATCCTGCGCCCGAGCACCGACCAGGCCGTGACCGCGGCGAGCCTCATCTCGTCCGGCGCGAAGGCGGGCTCGGTCACGCACATCGCGTGCCCGGCGCTCGACCTCTCCGCCGAGACCTCACCCAAGCGCAAGATCGGCTCGTCGGGCGGCTGGGGCTTCGGCGGCGACAACGCCGCGCCCATCGAGGCCGCGGGTCTGGCGCTGCTCGCGCTCAACACATCGAAGAGAAAACCCGGAATGAAGGCGAGGGTCACTTGATCTCGATACCTTACGCCGTGGCGTCCGCCGACGGCCTGCTCGAGGAGGACCGCGAGACGGTGCGCTGCCTGCTCAACAGCTGGCAGACCCACTACAGGGGCAACCTCCTGCGCTCGGACTACTACGAGGCGCGCAACATGCTCAAGGACCTCGGCATCTCCGTCCCCGACTCGCTGCGCGACCTGGAGGTCGCGTGCGGCTGGGGCTACAAGTGCGTTGAGGTCATGCGCGACCATATCGCCTTCGACGGGTTCACGTGCCCCGACGACGAGGACTTCGACGGCCTGCTCACCTCCGTGGCCAAGCGCAACAACATGGCCACGCGCGTCGGCAAGGCCGTCAACTCCGCGCTAAAGTACTGCTTCTCCATGCTCGTGGTGACGTCGGACGAGGAGGGGCACGCCCGCATCTCGGCGTACCCGCCGACGCTGTGCACGGGCATCTGGGACGACGTGCACGAGTGCCTCTCCGCCGGCATGTTCGTGGTGTCCTTCGCCAAGGAACGGGGGATTCCCACGAACCGACCGGACTGGGTCAACGTGATGCTGCCGGACCGCATGGTGCGCATCCGCGAGGTGCGCCGAAACGAGTGGGCTGCCGAGTACGTGGAGCACGGCCTGGGAGCCGTGCCCATGTTCGTCATGCCCCACAACCCCGACGACGACCGGCCGTTCGGCGTGTCCAGGATCAACTCCGAGGTGCGCTGGCTCATCGACTGCGCCATGCGCGCCAACGTCAACGAGGAGATCGCCGCCGCGTTCGCCGCCTCGACCCAGAAGTACCTGCTGGGCACGGACGGCGACGCGTTCGCCGACAAGACCAAGTGGAGCGCCTTCATCGGCTCCATCTTCGAGGTCACCAAGACCGAGGACGGCACGATTCCGCAGTTCGGCCAGCTCACGCAGCCGAGCATGCAGCCCATGACCGAGCACTTCGGCAACCTGTGCAAGAGAATGAGCGCCGCGACGGGCATCCACGTGGGGCAGTTCGGCATCATGAGCGACAACCCCAGTTCCGCCGAGGCCATCTACGCCGAGAACGAGCCGCTCATCCTCAAGTGCAAGAGCTTCATCCGCGAGGCCAAGGCGGCGCTTGCCAAGGCCGCGACCGCCGCGGTCGCGACGGAGCTGGGGTGCTCCTACGATGAGGCGGAGGACGCCTGCGGCGTGTCCGTCCACTTCCTGAACCCCGCCATGCCGACGCTGGCCCAGCAGACCGACAGCTCCATCAAGCTCGCGTCTGTGGTCGAGGGCTTCGCCGGCACGCCGACCTTCTGGCGCCTCAACGGCCTCGATGACGACGAGGTGCGCAACGTCTCGTCCGAGATCAGGCGCAACGTGACGCGCTCGGCGGCGCTCGACCTGATGGCGGGCGTCACCCAGGCGGCGGAACCCGCGCCGCCCGCCGATGATTAGCGCGGCGGAGTTCGCGGCCTACAACCGCGCCGTGGCGAAGATAGGCGACAGGGCGGCATCCGACGTGGAGGCCTCCGTGCTCGCCTGGTGCCGCGCCCACGAGGGCGCGACCGTCGCCGAGAAGCGCGAGGCCGCGAAGCTCATCATGGAGGGCTTCGTCCAGGGCTACGACGACGTCGCGGCGGAGTTCGCGGCGCAGTGGTACGACGGCCTAGCCGAGCGCAACGGAGCCAGGCTGCAGCAGGCCGTCACCATGACGACGTACAAACCGAAGTCCGTCGACGAGGTCGCGCGCTACCAGGCGAAGAAGCTCGTGAAGGGCGGTGACGCGGCGTTCGCCAGGGCGTGCGGCGAGTACGCCCGTAACGACGCGTTCCGCAGCCTGAACGAGACGATCATCTCCAACGTGGGCCGCGACAAGGACCGCGGCGTGCGCTTCGCGCGCGTGCCGACGGGCTTCGAGACCTGCACCTTCTGCATCATGCTCGCGAGCCGCGGCGCTGTCTACCACACGCGCAAGTCGGCCGGCGAGTTCAAGCACTTCCACCGGAACTGCGACTGCAAGGTCGTCCCCGGCTTCGAGGACGACCCGGACGCGGAGCTCGTGGAGGGAGTGAGGCCGGAGGAGCTGCGCGACCTTTGGGTCCGGTTCAAGGAGGTCGAGTCCTGGGGGCTTCCTAAGGTGCAGGAGAACGCCCTCAAGGCGGCATGCATCGATGCGGCAGGGGGCGAGGCGTATCGGGTCGCGATCGGCGGCGAGACGCTGGCCGACTATCTGGACGCCGGAATCAAGGACGCACTCAAAAGGTTCAGGAGAGAAAAGACGACGCTTTCGTACGACGCTAACGTCGGTGGGTTCCTCTCATGCCTTGGCGATGTCTACGACATCCAGCTTGGCGGAGAGCGTTTCATCAACAGTCACGGCAGATGCAACGGTGCAGACCCGAATGGAGAGGAACTGTGGATCGCGGTGAAGGCTCGCATGTCTGGAACTTTCCTCTATGCCAGCCACGAGCATCCGAGCGTTGACTTCGAGTCGGAAGACGGACTCGTGGAGTTTAAGACTCCCCGCTCCATTGGCAAGATTAACAGCCTGCTGTTGAATGCGTCCAAGAAGTTCGTTGCTTACCCAGGCAGGGAAAAGGCCGCGGTAGTCAGCCTGATCAGATTGCCGGAGGCGGAGGAGGGTGCGCTCGACTCGGCCGGCAACTTTACCGGAGACGGCACGCTCGACGAGGTCATGGTGCTTGGACAAGACGGAACACGTCTCAAATAAAAAATGGACGGCGATACTCTGCCCAGGTTCCTAACCCGGGGGGTGTTCGCCGTCCAAGACAAATATACCACACCGGGGCGTGGCGGAATGGCAGACGCGCGTGCCTCAGGAGCACGCGGGCTTCGCCCGTGCGGGTTCGAGTCCCGCCGCCCCGACCAAAACGTTGAACCAGGCCATCCGCACGGGTGGCCTTTTTCATGCCGAAAAGCGCCCCGCACGGGGCAAGACGATGCCCCGCACGGGGCGGAAATGGAGGGAGCATGGCCCAGGAGACCACGCCCGCCGAGACCGAGCCGACCGAACCTGCACAGGGCGGAGACACCGGTCAGGAGCCAGACTACAAGGCGCTCTACGAGAACGCGCTGAAGGAGTCGCGCAAGTGGGAGGCCCGATCGAAGGCGAACCTCAAGGAGCTCGACGAGCTCAAGGCCGCGGCACCCAAGGCGGACCCGACCGTTGAGGAGCGCCTGAGCGCGCTCGAGAGCGAGAACGCCGCCCTCAAGGCGAGCGCCGCCCGCTCCGCGCTCGTCGACTCCGTGGCCAAGGCCACCGGACTCGACCGCTCCATCGTGGCGACGCTCAACGGCGAGGACGAGGACGCCCTCACCGAGCAGGCCAAGGCCGTGGCGGCCATCACGAAACCGGCCGGCGGCGCGCCGATGGCGCCAGAGGCCGGCGGCAAGCCCAAGCCCGGCAAGCCCTCCAAGAAGGACATCCTCGGAATCGAGGACAAGAAGGAACGCATGGCGGCCATCGCCGCCAACATCGACCTCTTCAAGTAAGGGGAGAAAGGGGCCCCAATGCCCGATATCAAGACCCTCGCAGCCGCGCGCAACGTCGACCTCGTGAACACGTTCACCAAGTCGCTGGAGAAGCTCACGGCTATGCTGTCCACCTGCGCGCCCATCCACGCCGCCGTGGGCGAGACCCTGCACCAGAAGAAGATCACCGGCAAGCTCTCCGAGGCCTCCTACACCCCCGGCCAGGATATCCCGCTGTCCAGCTACTCCTACGAGGACGTCAAGACCTACGAGGTGACGCTCAAGCCCTACCGCAAGCAGACCACGCTGCAGGAGGTCAAGAAGCGCGGCTACGACGGCGCCGTCGACAAGACCGATGCCGCGATGATCTCCGACATGCAGCGCAACATCAAGAAGGACTTCGTCGCCGCGCTCGGAGCCGAGGGCACCACCGCCGCGACCGGAAAGAGCCTCGTGGCCACCGCCGCGAACGCCTGGGCAGCCCTGTCCAACCTCACCGAGGAGTACGGCTTCGGCAGCGGCGAGACCGTATACTTCGCCAACCCGGTCGACTTCGCCAAGCAGATCGGCGAGTCCGAGGTCTTCAGCGCCTTCGGCATCTCCTACATCGAGAACTGGGCGGGCCTGGGCACGCTCGTCTCCACCGGTTCCGTCGCCGCTGGCACGATCTACGCCACCGTCAAGGACAACATCAAGGTCTACGTCGCCCCGACCGACGGAGACGACCTGTTCGGCTTCTACACTGACGAGAGCGGCTACATCGCCGTGTCCCACTCGCCCGAGCTCAAGAGCCTGACCTACGACACCGTGGCCTACGTCGGCCTCGTGTTCTTCGCCGAGTACATCGACTTCGTGGTCAAGGGCACCATCGCCCCGACCGCCTAGGCAACCCTAAGGAGCATCCATGATCGCTTTGGTCACCTACCCGTACCGTGACCGCGAGACCCTCGCGGTGCATCTCGCCGGGGAGGAGGTCGAGCTGACCGACGAGCGCTTCGCGGAGCTGTCCGCCGGCGGCCACGTCGACCTCCCGCCCGCCGGGCCCGAGGCTAGCGCGGAGCCCGTCGAGGACGAGGCGGACGAGGGCGAGGACGTCTTGGACGACGAGCCGGAGCAGCCCGTGCGCGAGAAGCCTTCACCCGAGATGACCGTGCAGCAGCTGCGCGATGCCATCGAGGCCGCCAACGGCTTCGCCCCGCGCAAGGCGACCAAGGCGGAGCTCGCCGCCATCCTGGAGACGCTCTAGTGGACGCCTTCGCGACCGTCGCCGACTATGAGGCGCGCTGCGGTGCCGCCGAGGACGAGGCCAGGGTTGCCGCGCTGCTCGAGGATGCCTCGGCGTACCTGCGCGGGGCATATCGGCGCCGTATGGGTGTCCAGTACCTCGCCGGCTCGAACCCCACGTTCGATGAGAACGTGAAGTCCGTCTGCGTGGCCATGGTCGCCCGGGCGGTCAACGCGCCCGGCGCCATGGCCGGCATCACCCAGCAGTCGCAGACGACCGGGCCGTACTCGGCGAGCGTCACGTTCGCCAACCCGACTGGCGACCTCTACCTGGGGCGCTCCGACCTCAAGCGGCTCGGCCTGGCCGGGTGCCGCGTGCGCAGCATCCAGGCCGTGACCGCCGCTGACAGGAAGGGGGAGGCATGATCCCGATGCCGGGGATACCGACCGAGACGTACGCGATCATCGTCCCGACGGCTGGCGATGACCATGTTTAGCCTCATCCCCACGGAGCCGGTCACCGTCATCCGCCCGAGCATCGAGCGCGACGACCTCGGCGAGCCCGTCGAGGTGGGGGTCGAGCGCGAGGAGGTGCGCTGCGTCGTGTGCCCGGGGGCGACCTCTGACATGGACGCGACGCGCCCGGAGGGGGTCACCGTGGCCTTCACGCTCCACTTCCCCAAGACCTACGCCGGGAGCCTGCGCGGCTGCTCGGTCGAGGTGCGCGGCGAGACCTACGACGTAGTGGGCGACCCGCAGCGCACGACCGAGGCGGCGACGCCCGGCCCCTTCAACATGGCCGCGGAGGTGACCCGCGCAGATGGCTAGCGTCAAATTCGGTAAGTTCAAGATGAGCCGCGCGGGATACGCCGCGCTCATGGACTCCCCCGGGGTCCAGTCCGTCATCGAGCGCAAGGCGAAGGCCGTCAAGTCATCGGCCGACGCTGGCCTCTCCCACGGCGGCTACGACTACGAGGACCACGAGGTGAAGGAGTTCCGGGGCAAGCTCGCGCGCGGCAGGGTCGTACGCACCAAGACCGACCAGGCCCGCTACAGCGAGGCCAAGCGCAAGACGCTCTCCAAGGCGCTGGGCGCGGCGAGGGGGTAGCAGCGAATGGACATCGAAGCGACCGTGGCGCGCAGGCTCTCGAAGGCCGTCGGCGTGCCCGCGTACCTCGAGGTGCCCGAGGGGGCACCGGACAGCTTCATCACCGTCGAGCGCATCGGCGGTGGCGGCTCGATGTTCGAGCCGTGCCAGCTCGCCGTCGACTGCTGGGCCAAGAAGAAGCAGAGGAAGGCGGCGCAGGCACTCTCCGAGAGGGTTGGCGCCGCCGTCTACGACCTCGACGAGGAGCCGAACGTGTTCCACCCCGAGGTCACCAACACCTACCGGCAGAACGACCCGGACACGGGCCGCTCTCGCTACATCGTGCAGATCCAGCTGTGGGTCTGCGAGTAGACAAGAAAGGGGCCTGCGAATGGCAGAAACCAACACCAACAACCAGGCGAACGTCAGCTCAGCAAAGGGCGTGAAGGGCGGCTACATCTTCTCCGCGCCCGTGGGCACGGACCTGCCGACCGACATCGAGACCAAGCTCGACCAAGCTTTCAAGTGCCTCGGCTTCATCTCAGAGGACGGATACGTGGAGACGGTCGACGAGGACTCAGACGACATCCCCGACATGAACGGCGACGTCATGGACTCCACCAACTCCAACCGAGTCGAGTCCGCCCAGCTCACGCTCGCCGAGATCAAGGCCGAGACCCTGAAGCGCCAGTACGGCGAGAACAACGTCACCGACACCAACGGCATCATCACCGTCAAGCACAACTCAGATTCCCACCCGACCTTCGCCTACGTGCTCGAGCTGGTGCTCAAGAACGGCCGACGCTGGCGCAAGGTCGTGCCCAAGGGCAAGTCCTCCGAGCTGGACGACCTCACCATCGCGAGCTCCGAGCTGTGCCAGCGCGCGCTGACGATGAAGTACCTGACCGACGAGCAGGGCAACACCTGCTACGACTACTACGAGTCCACGGAGACCACCAAGGCCGCCTAGGACTGATGACGGGCGGGCGCGCCGCGCCCGCCCTTTACCCGACGAAGAGACAAGGAGCGGCGAATGCCGACTAAGAAGAAGCACGATACCGTCGAGTTCGATTTCCGCGGGCTGACGTTCGAGGTGGACAAGACGGCGTTCGCGTCGCTCAAGGTCCAGACGGCCCTCAACCTCGGCGAGCGCGACCCCAGGGCCGCTAACGAGGCCATGGACATCGTCTGCTGCGGCCACCTGGTCGACTACATCGGGCGCATCCCAGACGCCGATGGCAACGCCCCCGACGAGCTGGGGTGCTCCGCCGATGACTGGTCGGCCTTCACCTCAGCGATGGCGGAGGCCATCTCGGCAAAAAACTGACCGGCTTCGCCCGCGACTGGCTCTGCCACCGCGAGGACACGGTGGCTGACTTCAGGCAGTTCTACGGCATCGACCTCCCACTGGAGGCCGGGGACGAGGACTGCCGCCGCTGGGCGATGCTGTGGCACGCGCTTCCGCGCGAGTCGAGGACGGCGAGGCGGCAGAGCCCGGCGCTCGAGTGGAGCGAGGGCGAGTACATGCTCAACCAGGCGGTCTACTACCTCAGGCTCCTGGCGTGGAGGCAGTGCACCAAGGACGGCCAGAAGGGGCGGCGTGCCCCCCAGCCGCCGAAGACCCCGGGCGAGAGGGCGGACGCCGAGCGGCGGCGCGCCAACGCGGAGCGCTCGCGCGGCGAGATAGACAGGATTCTCGGCATCCCGGAAGGGGGTGTGTAGATGGCAGTTAACGTCGGCTCGGCGTCCGTGACGATCATGCCCACCATGTCGGGCTTCGCCGCGAAGATGGACAGGGAGCTGGGCGGCGCGGGCAAGTCTGGCGGCGCGGCCTTCTCCAAGGAGTTCGGCGGCGCAGCGCAGCCTGGCGGCGGGTTCCTCGGGAAGTTCAGGAGCGCGGGCACGCAGGCGGGCTCTTCCATGGGCGAGTCCGTGGGCAAGGGCATCTCCGCCAAGGAGGCTGCCATCGCTGGCGCGCTCGGCGGCCTCGCCTCGACCATCGGCTCCAAGCTCATAGGGGCCGTCCAGGGCCTCATGGGCGAGATCGCCGACGCATCGGACTCGGCTCAGAAGTTCGCGAGCACGCTGAGCTTCGCTGGCCTCGACGACTCGGCCATCAGGCAGCTCACGGCCTCGACGCAGGCCTACGCGGACGAGACGGTCTACGACCTCTCCGACATCCGCAACACGACGGCGCAGCTCGCCGCGAACGGCGTGGACAACTACGCCCAGCTCGCCGAGGCGGCTGGCAACCTCAACGCCGTGGCCGGAGGCAACGCCGACACGTTCAAGTCCGTGGGCATGGTCATGACCCAGACTGCTGGCGCTGGCAAGCTCACCACCGAGAACTGGAACCAGCTCTCGGACGCCATCCCTGGAGCCTCAGGCAAGCTGCAGGAGGCCCTGAGGGCGAACGGCGCGTACGCGGGCGACTTCCGCGAGGCCATGGAGAAGGGCGAGATCTCCGCCGAGGAGTTCAACCGCTCCATCATGGACCTCGGCATGACCGACGCGGCCAAGCAGGCGGCCACCTCCACCGCCACCATCGAGGGCGCCATGGGCAACCTCGAGGCGGCCGGCGTCAAGGCGGGCATGGTCCTGCTCGACGCCTTCAAGCCGCTCATCACGGGCGGCATCAACGGCGCGACCGACACCATCGCCGCCGTCACGGACGGAGTGTCGGCCTTCGTCGCCTCGTGCGAGCAGAACGGCGCGGCACAGACCCTATCGGACATCATCGGGCAGCTGGGCACCGCAGCGGGCAACGTGGGCGGCGCGCTCGGCGGCCTCGCGCTGTCCCTGCTCGGCGTGGAGCCGTCCGGGGATGCCGCCAAGGACGCGGCGGACGGCCTGAAGAAGGCCCTGAAGGCTGCGAAGCCGGTCGTCAAGGGCGTCTCGGACGCCACCGGGTGGCTCAAGGACCACGCGAGCGAGGCCGCGCCCTACGTGAAGGGCCTCGCCGTCGCGTTCGCGGCCTTACGCGTGGCCAAGGGCGTCGCGGGCTTCGTCTCCGCCTTCTCGGCAGCCGTCGGCGGCACGGCCGCCGCCGGCGTCTCGGCGGGCCAGATGCTCGCCTTCGGCGCGGCCGTGCTCATGGTGGGCGCGGGTGTGCTGCTCGCGAGCGCAGGACTGCTGGTCCTCGCCAACGCGGCCGTCATGATCGCGTCGTCCGGCCCAGCCGCCGCCATCGCCATGGCGGCCATGGTCGGCACGGTGGCCCTGCTCGCCGTGGGCGCCGCCGCCCTAGGCCCCGCCCTCACGGCGGGTGCCGTCGGCATGGTCGCATTCGGCGCGGCCATCGCCCTCGTCGGCGCGGGCGTGCTGCTCGCGGGCGCGGGCATCCTCGTCCTCTCGACGGCGCTCCCCGCGGTCTCCATGTACGGGGCGTCAGCCGCGGTGGGCATCGCCGCCCTCGGCGCATCGATGCTCCTGCTCGGCCCGGGCGCCATCGTGGCCTCCGTGGGGCTCCTGGCGCTCTCCGTCGCCACGGTCGCCGTGGCGGTGGGCGTGGCGGCACTGGCCGTCTCGGCCGTCATGGCGGGCGTCGGGCTCCTGCTCCTCGGGGCCGGTGCGCTCGTGGCGGGCTCGGGGCTCGCGCTCTGCGCGTCGGGAGCGCCCCTCGTTGCCGCGTCCGTCATGGTCATCGGCCCGGCTTCCATCCTCGCGGGGACGGGCCTCATCCTCCTCGGCGCTGGGGCCATGGTCGCCTCCGCTGGCGTCATGCTCCTCGCGGGAGGGGCGACCCTCGCAGCGGGCGGCGTCACGCTCCTCGCGGGAGGCATGGCCGCCCTCGCGGCGGCGGTGACAACCGTGGCGGCGGGCCTCAAGACGTCCGCCTCCTCCCTCAAGACCATGGGCACGGCGATGCCCAAGGTGGCCTCCGGCGCGCCGGGTGCCGCGGCGGGCCTCGCAGCAGTCGCCGCCGCGGCGGTCGCCGCAGCCCCGGGGCTCCTCGCGGGGACCCCGGCCCTCGCGGCCTTCGCCGCCACATGCGGCACCGCCGCCTCCGCCGCGCTGGTGCTCGCCGCATCCATCGCCTCGGTGGGGGCGAACGTGCGCTCGAGCATGTCCTCGGCGTCCTCAGCGGTCTCCGGGTTCGGCAGCAAGTCCACGAGCGCCTTCCGCACCTTCGCGGACTCCGCGAGGACGGCGGCGAGCGCCGCGAGGCTCTCGATCATGGGGGCGTGCCGCCAGATGAGCGCGCAGGTGGGGTCGCTCAGGCTCACCCTGCCGCGCATCCAGGTGGGCGCGCTGCCGCACTTCTCCATGACCGGAAAGTTCGACGCGCAGTCCGGTTCCGTGCCCTCCGTGCACGTGAACTGGTACGCGTCCGGCGGCGTCTTCTCGTCGCCGAGCGTCATCGGCGTCGGCGAGGCGGGCGACGAGGCCGTCATCCCGCTCAGGCCGAGCGTCCTTCGCGGCATCGGCGAGGGCATCGGTCCCGCCGGGGGCGATCCCTCGGAGGTCATCGAGTGGCTCGACCGCAAACTCCCCGCGATCATCCAGAGGTACACCCCGGTCACGCTCGAGCGCGACCTCGACAGGCACGTGAGGGCGGTGATGGCTGGTGCATAGGCTCACCTACACCTCGTCGACGGGCAGGGTAGTCGAGCTCGACGCTGCCGGTGCCTACGTCGGCACCGCGCCGAAGCTCAGGAGCCGCGAGTGGTCCTACGAGCTGTCGTGGAGGAGCGCCTACGGCGTCTCCCGCGACGCCCGCGAGGCCACGGTCGACGCCTACCTCAGCTCTGGGGCGGCCGACGCCCTGCGCGAGCAGGCCGACCGCGACATAGCAGACTCGTCGCCCGGCAGGCTCACCTTCGACGGCGAGTGGTACCAGAGGGCCTACCTCGCCAAATCCGACGTGTCGGAGGTGTACGGCAGGCGCGGCATCAAGGCCGAGCTGACATTCCTGCTGCTCGACGGCGCGTGGAGGCGCGAGGTCACTACGGGCTTCTACGCCAACGAGGTGTCGGACGGCTCCGCGCTCGACTACCCGCACGACTTCGACTACGACTACGGCGGGAGCGGAGCTAACCGCACGATCACCGTGGCCGGGCTGGTCCCCGCCTACTGCAGGCTGACGGTCTACGGCCCCGTGACGAACCCGCGCGTGACCGTGGCGCAGGGCGAGTTCTCGAACACCTACAGCGCCAAGGTGGCCGTGCCGGGCGGCTCGCGCCTCGTCATCGACGGGTCGAGCTACCCGAAGGGCATCCAGCTCATCGGCACCTACGGCGAGGTCGAGGACCGCTTCGCCGACGGCGTGCGCGGCGAGGGCGCGGGCTCCGGCTCGTACTGCTTCGAGCCGCTGCGCCCCGGCACCTCGACCGTGTCGTGGGACGGATCTTTCGGCTTCGACATCACGCACTACCAGGAGGAGGGCGAGCCGCCGTGGAGCTGATAGTGGCGGACAGCGCGGGCAAGACCCTATTCCCGCTCGCAGACTTCGATCTGGACATGGACGCGGGCTGGGGCGACGGCGTGGACAACACGTTCGACCTCATCGTCCGCGACCCCGACGCGCCGCTCCCCGGGGCCGCCTGGCGCGTGTTCGCCGACGGCACCGAGATGGGCGGGCGCGTCGAGGGCTTCGAGCTGAAGACGGGCCGCACCTCATCGGAGCTTCACTGGAAGGGCTCCACGTGGTCCGGCGTGCTGGCCAAGCGGCTGCTGTGGCCGGACGCCGGGCAGGACTGGCTCACGCTCTCCGGCGACGCGAACGCCGTGCTCAGGCAGGCGATCAAGCGCCTGGGGCTGGCGTCGTTCTTCTCCGTGCCCGACGTTGACGCCGGCGTCTCGGTGGGCTACAGGTGCTCGCGCGACGTGCCGGACGCCTGGACGAACCTCCGCCTTGCCATGAGGTCGGCGGGGCTGCGCCTCGACGCCAGGTGGGTCGACGGCTCCTGCAGGCTGCGGGCCGTGCCCGTCACCGACTGGCGCGGGCGCGTGGACTCGGACCTCGTGAGCTTCGACCTCACGAGCGACCTGATCGTCACGAACCACCTCAAGGCGGCGGGTAAGGGCGACCTCGCCTCCCGCCAGGTCGTGGACGCCTACGCCGACTCCAAGGGCAACGTGGGCACGTCAAAGGCCATGGCGGGCGTCTTCGAGCTCGAGGAGTACTACGACGCCAACAACAGCGAGGGGGACGACCTGCGAGACCAGGCCATGGACCGCCTCAGGGACATGCAGGCCGAGGGCGGCGTCAAGGTCACCGTCGGCGAGGGCGTGAGCTTCGGCCTCGGCGACATCGTGGAGGCAAGGCACTACTCGCCGAACGTCACGGTGTCGGTCGAGGTGTCGAGCCGCGTCACGACCGCAACGGGCGCCGGGGCGTCGGTCACATACGGGGCGACCCCAGGCACGACGAGGATAGGATAGGAGAGACATGGAGCTAGTAACAGGCAAGGCGGGAGTCCCGCACGTCAGCTCTGCCGACGACGGCCGCCGCATCGCGGGAGAGGTGGGCGCGGGCAGCTACGTCCTGCAGACGGGAGGCAGGCTCGCCCCATCGCTCGTGGACGCGAACACGGTGCGCTTCGCGACCGGCGACATGATCGTGCAGGGCCGGCACATCGGCATCACGTCACCCGAGGACGTGAAGGTGGCGAGCGGGTCTCAGGGCAAGAAGCGCATGGACTACATCTGCGTCCACTATTCCCGCGACGTGAGCGGCACGAATCCGACCCTCGTGGAGAACGTGGAATGGACCGTTCTGCGGGGCACCCCCGGCACGGACGCGACCGCGCCCTCGGTGCCGAGCGGGTCTATCCTGGACGGCGATGCTGACGTGACCGTGCCGATCTGCTCGGTCACGTTCGACGGGCTGACCACGGGCCAGCCGAAGCTGCTCATCCCGGAACTGACCCCGCTCGCGACCCTCGGGGATTCCGTATCCCAAAACGATGACTGGTACGTAGTCAAAGTCGGTAACGGGGCAACTATGTTGTTTACCAGTAAAAACATAGCTGTAATCAATTTAGAGAAGCGCGAATATGTCTACAGGTACAACCTTCCCAAAGATTGTGGAACGCCGATTTCTGGCTTCTGCAACGTAAACCAATTTAGAGCGTCTAATCCGCGAGTTACGTTCTTAGAAAATGGTGTAGTTCAAGTTGTAATCCCGATAACAACACCAACATCAAATGGTACGGCGAGTGATCCCTATTACATTCCTTTTGATGTGGCCGTTATATGTGTTAAGTAGCATTCCGTATCCTATACTGTACGCACGATAACATTTTCCGCAAACAATCAGTACGGAGCGTTATATTACGGCGAGTTCGATACGGAAATCAAAGCCAGAAATTTCGTGCTCGCCTTTCCACTGTCAGGCGTGCGATTTATTCGCCCGTCGAAGCAATCAACAACGAATAAACAGCGTTGGATGATAGCGCAGACTTACTCGGGCAATAACGAGTCCATCGATGTAATGTTTTGCTGTTTCTAGCATTCCGTATCACCTAACGTTTTCGCGATCAGCCAAACTCACCTTGGAAATCAACTCACGATTACCCCAAACAGAAACTGCTCCATATACGTCAGGGCTATTCTCCAAGGCGTACACGGATACGCAGGAGGTGCATGCTCGTGTGGTATTGCGTGCGACAATCTGAATGCGCTATGGATGTGCTTAGCATCGATAAATGGAGGAGACCTGGTCAAAAGGCCCATGATTACTGAGGCAGTCTTTAACGATGCAAAGGCAGGCATAACCTATACGTTCACGCGTAAGGATGTAGGCAACTTTCAGGTTGCAGGGGATATGAGAATGTTCGCAGTATGCATCTAGATCACGTACGCCGGGTATCAAATATTGACGGACCAGCAGACTAGTACGTGCGATCGAGCGGTGTTGCTCGAAGTGATGAAGTCGTATACATTGACATAGCCTCCTGTGCCAACAGACATAAGGCCTGTGCGGTCTCCTGCGTAGATCTGTATAGAGCAAGCTATATAAAGTTGCATGTCAGGTCGCGCCCACTCGGGAAGGCCGTTGGGAAACTCCCTCCGTTTCCGAAGCGGTCGAGATCAGAACTGATGTAGCACACACCGCGTACACCTCTGTATTTAATATACTGTCCGTCGCTTCCCGACCACAAGGTTAACCATGTAGTGTCCTTGCATACGAAATGCTATTCCTATAAGCACCTCGCAAAGATGTGCTTGACCCCTCGGGTTCCCAATTGGACGAAGCCGACGGTGAAGGTATAACTCTCTCCCGACCGCGCTTCCGACGCTATGAGCAGCGCGTGCATGGATCTTCCGACAGTGTTTCCGCCGTAGATGCTTCCATCCACCCTCACGAGCTCAACTAGCCCGGAAGGGCATCGAAGGGAGATGGACGCGTCCTTACCGTCGTATCCCCACTGATTCTCGTACCATGCCTCCACCTCGATGATGCCTTCGCGCTGCGCGACCACGGTGAGCTTATCCGTACCTTTCGATGAGAAGTAGCTCGGGGTTACGGAATGCTAGCGGTATCCAAAAACGGCGTTGATGGCCTGAAGTCCACTCAAGTCGGCCTGAATATCCTTCCCGGAGATAATCAACCGGCCGCAATTGCCCGAGACGGACCGCGCGATGGACGAACCCGAAACCTCGATCATCTCCGAGGAGATGTAGTGAGCGTTGTTGACCTTTGAATACACATGGTCCGAGAGGATCACTTGACGGTCTCGGCTCGGGCGCACACGGGTGCTTCGCCCGCGACCGTAAAGGATGTCCACGAACTGGAAGTTGGAGACGGGCTCCGATAGCGAGATGCTCTCGGTCGACCCCAGGTCGCTCGCGAATAACGTAGTCGGGGATACGGAATCCTAGCCCCCGAGTATCAGCCGCTCAACCACTTTCTGCGCATCCTTGCAGATGCGTGGCCTTGGCACGATGTAGTGCTCGTATGCCGTCCCGATGTCGGTATGGCCAAGCATCATGGCCACAGTCTCGATACCCACGCCGGCCTCGACCGCGAGCGTCGCCCATGTGTGTCGGCACTCCGTCATCGAGGTCCAGGCGGCTCCTGCTTGGCGACATGCGGATTTGATGTGCCGCGCGATAGCATCGGGCGACAGCTCGCACAGCCAGCCCGAGCGACCCTTGCGCAGTGCCCTCAGGCGCCTGACGGCGAAGCGGGGGAGCCAGCAGGACCTGGCCGAGCGCTCCGTCTTGGGCGCCTCAATGACCTCGCGGCCATGGACCACCTGCCGGGAGCGACGAATGCGGACCTCTCCGGTTCGCAAGTCGATGTCTGACCACTTGAGGCCGCACGCCTCGCCGCGCCGCAGCCCGAGGGTCACCGAGCAGATCGCCACGGCCTCGCACTCGTGTCCCCACAGGGCACGGAGGTAGTCGCGGACCTGGCCGGCCTCCATCGTGCGTGGGCGGTGCGCCGCCTTGCGGGGAAGCTCGACACCGGCGGCGGTGGGGTCGTACATCCTCACGCCGAGCCTGCGTATGGCCCAGCGGATAACCTGCCGCAGGGTCTTGTAGGCCTTCTCGGCCGCGCCGGCGAGCTCGAACCCGTCGACCCATGCCTGTATGCCCTCGGGCGCGATCGCCTCCAGCTCCGTCTCCCCCCATCGGGGCAGCACATGGAGCGTGAGTGCGCTCTCGTACCCGGCAAGTGTGCAGGCGCGCAGCCTGCCGCGCTTGTCGTCCATGTACCTCGAGGCGGCCTCTGCAACTTTCATCATGTTCTCCAATCCCGCAAATCCCAGACGCGTGGGCTCTCAAGGAGAGGATACGCGCGTGGGATTTCTACCACGAGAGGTCGAGAGAAAGGAGTCTAAATGGCATTGATCGGGACCCTTGTCGGGCCCGCAGTGCGCCTGGCGACAGACGGAAGGGGTCTCCCGATTCTCGCGTCTGATGAGCCCGAGGTCCCCGATGGCTTCAAGGCGGTCATGTCGTATGAGCAGCGGGGCGGCTACATCTTCCAAGTATGGAGTGTCGTGCCAGACGGTGTGCTCGATGACGCGGTGCGGCTTGCTGCCATGGTCGCCGAGACTCTCGGTGATGAGGACGCGCTGAAGGTGCTCCAGCTCATCCGGCCGTGGTATGTGGGTGAGGCCTCGTATGCCGCCGGCGCGCGCGTGGCATATGGAGACGACCTCTACAAGTGCCTGCAGACGCATGCGCCCCGTGTCGGATCTGAGCCCGACACGTCTCCGGAGCTTTGGGAAAGAATCGACCATTAAGGAGAAAAATGCTTTACGGACAATTTGTATCAGGGTCTGTCTACCTGACAACGGACGGCTCCGGCCTGCCGATTCGCGAAGCGGAGGAACCAAACCCCGGAGCCGGTTACCACACGGTGCTCTCCTATGAGCAGCATGACGGAGCCATCTGGCAGGTGTGGACTCTCGTTCCCGATGCAGGAACTCCTCAGGACGCTTCCATCATGCTCGCCCAGATTCAGGCGGCCGCCCTCTCAGACGATGACGCGTTGAAGGTTCCGGCGCTCTATCCGCCATACATGTGCGGCCACGTCTACGCACAGGGAGACCGCGTGCTCTGGCAGGGTACGCTCTACAAGGCCATCTCCGGCCACACGGCGACCTCCGCGGACCCTGCATCCGACCCCCAGCACTGGACGAAGGTCGTTGCGTCCACGGCCGGTGGCGCTGACGTCACCGAGTGGGTCGGCGGCAAGACGTATGCCAAGGACGACCGAGTCACCAAGTACGGAAGCGTCTACGAGTCTCTGATGGACGGCAACACCATCGAGCCGGGCACGTTCGGCAGCGACGGCGCGTGGAAGCAACTGACTGCCTAGTGGAGGCGCGCGAATGGAAGAACTAGCCCGCGTGGCCGTCCAGTGGGCCGTACCGGTTGTCCTCGCGGCCCTCGCGGGTGCGCTCATGCGCCTGTACCGGCTCATGGACGCGATGCAGGAAGGCACTCGGACGATGCTGCGAAGCCGCCTCGTGGACCTCCATGAGCGCTACGTGGTGAGCGGCAATGGTTGCCCCGACTGGGTCAAGCAGGAGGCCTCGCAGGTCTACGGGGCCTACCACGGCATGGGCGGAAATGGCACCGGCACCCACTACTACCAGGAAATCGTCAACGCCCCCATCAGGGGAGAATCGGAGGACTAGCATCATGGAGAAGTACGAGGAATGGGCAATCGCTGCCCTCACCCGCGCCGTCAAGACGGCTGCTCAGACGGCGGTGGCGCTCATCGGTACCGGGAGCGTCGGATTCACGGACCTCGACTGGGTGCAGGCCGCGAGCGTGGCGGGCGTCGCCGCCGTCGTGTCGCTGCTAACCAGTGTCGCGACCGACCTGCCAGAGGTTGGCGGCGCGCAGCCGGGACCGTCTCACGAGGGCGGCGAGGAATAGCATGGCCAAGCTGTTCGTCATCTGCGGGCACGGCGCCGGCGACCCCGGCTGCAGCGCCGGCGGGTACACCGAGGCCGAGCGCGTGCGTGCGCTCGGTAGGCGCATCAAGGAGCTTGGCGGCGATCGGGTGGTGCTTTGCGACACTTCGCGCAACTGGTATGCGGACGGCGGGCTGAACAGCCTCAAGGCTGACGGTCCCGTCGTTGAGCTGCATATGGATGCCAGCGGCCTCAAGACACCTCACGGTGCCCATGTGATCATCAGCTCGAAGTTCAGCCCGGACGCCTACGACAAAGCGCTGGCGGACAAGCTGTCCGCGTTCATGCCTGGTCGAGCACAGAAGCTCGTCAAGCGATCCGACCTCGCCAACGTCAACAGGGCTGCCGCACGCGGCATCAACTACCGCCTGTGCGAGAACGGCTTCATCGACAACGGCGGTGATCTGCAGAAGTTCAACTCCAACATCGACGAGCTGGCCCGGATCTACCTCGAGAGCTTCGGTATCAAGGCATCGAATACCGCGACCGTTCAGCAGGCACCTGCGAAGCAGACGAACCAGCAGGCGGCTGAGACCGAGAGCTTCGGAGGCCGCTATCGCTGCACCGTCTTCAAGCTCAACGTGCGCTCGGCGCCGTCTCTCTCCGGGTCCGTGGTGGCCTCCTACAGCAGGGGGCAGACTGTCGTGCTCGACGACTGGTATAAGTCCGCGGACGGCTTTATCTGGGGACGCTATACCGGCGGCAGCGGGAAGATCCGCTACATCGCCGTTGGCCGCGCCACCGGCAAGCCCGAGGCCGACGACTACCTCATCAAGGAGTGACATGAGGACCAGCGACAAACTGCTCGGCGTCATCTACGCCATCGCGGCGGTTCTCGCCATGTTCGCGGCCATCGTCGTTGTCTGCTCGCTCGCGCGTCCGGATGATGCGGGCGCCGTAGGCGTCGCCACGGTCATGGATCAGTCCGACGGGCCGCTCTACGACCTTCCGCAGAACGTGAACTCCTATATCGCCCTCGAGCGCTCGACGAACCGCGCCTACATCGTGGTCGAGAGCGCCCGCGGCATTGCGATCACGCCGTACCTCGACGAGGACGGCGACCAGGTGATCATCGACAGGCCATAAGCGCTAGCCCCTCCCCGGCAGACTTGCCGGAGAGGGGCTTTATGCATGACTCTATAACCGTAAATATCCGTTCTCCAATGCCGCTTGAGTAAATCTGGGACGACCGCGATAATCGCAACCTGCAGTTTTGCTCGTAGTTCGTTTGCCAGAAATGCTCGTTCAAGACTCTTAATCCCAAGGTCCAGGGTTCGACCCCCTGACGGCCCACCAAAGCATGTTAAGGCGGTCAGCGAAAGTTGGCCGTCTTTTTTGTTGACCTTGCATGGGGTCGAACCCGAAAGGGTGCGGAGCTGAGGAAATGCGTAAGCATTTACCAGCGCAGCGCGCAAGGCGCGAAGCGCCGCAGCGGCCGCCTGCGTAGCAGGCTGACCCCCTGACGGCCCACCAAAGCATGTTAAAGCGACTGGCTTAGGCTGGTCGCTTTTTTGTTGACCTCGCATGGGGTCGAACCCGAAAGGGCGCGGAGCTGAGGAAATGCGTAAACATTTACCAGCGCAGCGCGCAAGGCGCGAAGCGCCGCAGCGGCCGCCTGCGCAGCAGGCTGACCCCCTGACAGCCCACCAAAGCATGTTAAGACGGTCAGCGAAAGTTGGCCGTCTTTTTTGTTGACCTCGCATGGGGTCGAACCCGAAAGGGCACAGACGCTTTACAAGTCGAGCCTGCCCTGGGGGTCGGTGAATCCGTCTGTGCCCTCCTTGAGTTTTTTCTCGTCTGCTTTCACGCGACGTTCGAGCTTCTTTGTATCCTCGGCAGGCGGTAGATTCTCGGGGACAATTCCACGGTCGATGAGGCTGCCACGTACAATGGACCCCGTGCCACCTCGAGCTCACGGGGCCCATAGATATCGATTAGTTGTGTTCTGCTTTAGATGAGTGTCCAGTTTAGTCCGCTCGATAGTGCGATCCGAGGCTTTCGGTTCGCTTGCGCATGGCTTTGACCATTTCCTGTGCTAGTTGAATCTGCGATTGCAGGCGGGCGAGGGCTGCGATTTCGCTGTCCTGAGCTTTCTGTGTGCTGAAGGTCGTTGCCTCCGTCTTCAAGCCCTCAAGCTCTTGCAGCGCCTTGGATAGGCCCCCTTCGGTGCGGTTGATCATGCAATAGGTACTCATCGTGTGCTTAAGGCCGCGGGTCAGGCGCTCGGCGTCTGTTGTGGCAATGCCATGCTGGGGGAGGGCGACATCCGCCTTTGGGGCCACCTCAGGTGCATTCTGTGCTGCTTGGGCTGCCGAGGCGCCCGCGATGCGTCCAAACACGATGCCGTTGGCGCTTGACAGGCCACCAATGCGATCGGCCCCGTGCATGCCGCCTGTCGCCTCGCCGCAGGCATAGAGGCCCTCAACGCCCGTGTACGCGGTCTTGTCGATTTTGATGCCGCCATTGGCGGCGTGGGCATACATCGCCACACGCATCTCGTCGGTCGGCGCGATGCCGTGCTCGTCTTGTAGCCAGGTGGCAAAGGTCTGCACAAACTCGGGGACGTCCTCGCGGGGGAAATCGTAGTGGAGCGCCAGACCTTCGGCACCCGTTTGATCGATGGCAAGATCGATGGCGCGGGAGGCCAAGCGCGAAGTGAAGGGGCCATATCCGGAGCGTTGCTCAAGTAGATCGTCCAGCTTGTCGTCGGCGATATCGACCGGCTGGTCTACATGTACGTAGCGCCAGGTCTTCTCGTTAAAGACAAGGTTGCGCTTGGGCTCGATGAAGCCCGGCATCATCTGCATGAACTCTATATTAGTGAGCGTTGCGCCGTGTGCCAGCGCGATGGCCTGCGAGGAGCTGAGCACGTCGGCGGAAGTGAGACTGCGCTCGAACAGGCCACCCGTGCCGCCTGCAGCGATGATAGTGGCCTTAGCTGCCATAGGCACGAGATGCCCGTTTGTGCGGTCGTAGAGTACGGCGCCGATAATCTTTCCGGTCGTGTCCTCAACAAGGTCGATTAGCTCGTGGCGGGGGAACAGGCGAATGCCGAGAGACTTGATCTGGGCCGTACACGCGTCCTCAAGGGGCTTGCGGGTGAGGCCGCGCCAATTGCGTGTCTTATGGTCAAAGCAGGGGATAAATTGCTTTTGCTGGGCGCTCTCGGCGCTTTGCGGGCGTTGGAGCTCAACACCTAGATCCTGCTCGAGCCATTGGATGGCCTGGGGAATACCGTGGACGAACGTCTGGACGAGCGTAGGGTCGGCGACACCGCCGCCGACGCCTTGGATGGTGTCGATGAGGTCCTGCTCGTCGTCTTCGTTAACGGGACCGATGAGACCTAGGCCCCAGGTGCCCGGGAAAAAGCTCGATCCGCTCATGGTCTTGCCGGCGCTTGCGACGGCAACGGTTGCGCCCGCGCGCGCCGCTTCTATGGCGGCACAAAGGCCCGCAATGCCAGATCCTATTACCAGTACATCAGTCGATTCCATGGGATTCCTTTCTCGTCCGGCGCATTTTCGCATGGGTGATCGACTAATGCGACGCAAAGGCCGCGCTATTCGGTAAAGGGCGAATATGGCAGGTGGACGTCATACGCATTCGCTGGCTTCGTCTCCGGGCATCTCGTATTTCGCTGCAACTGATATATCGGACATCTATTTTGGATTAGTCAATTTGAGACGGGGCTTTACGAGCTGTCCTGCGCCTCGGGTCGATCCGCTCGCCACGAAATGGGCCTATCTACTACGTTTGAGCGGTCACCCCCAACCATACCGAGAATTACAAAAATAAAACCGCAGGTAGACGGCTTATTGATTTTCAAAAAACCCGGCTATGGTCGAGCTGCGCGGGTTAAACGTGGTAGATGGGCCGTTTTCGTGGAGCAATCCAAAGCGATTGGCTGTTTTGGAATAAAAAAGAGCCGCTATCCGGGTGGATAGCGGCTCCGAAGCTCAACTATATGAGCATCGCGCGGGCGCGATTAGGCCTTGAGGGCCTCCTCGACGGCGACAGCGCAGGCGACGGTGGCACCGACCATGGGGTTGTTGCCCATGCCGATGAGACCCATCATGTCGACGTGCGCAGGCACGGAGGAAGAACCGGCGAACTGGGCGTCGGAGTGCATGCGGCCCATGGTGTCGGTCATGCCGTAAGAGGCAGGGCCGGCGCCCATGTTGTCCGGGTGCAGGGTACGGCCAGTGCCGCCACCAGAGGCGACGGAGAAGTACTTCTTGCCAGCCTCGATGCGCTCCTTCTTGTAGGTGCCAGCGACGGGGTGCTGGAAGCGCGTGGGGTTGGTGGAGTTGCCGGTGATCGAGATGTCGACGTTCTCGTGCCACATGATGGCAACGCCCTCACGGACGTCGTCGGAGCCGTAGCAGTTAACGGCAGCACGGGGACCATCGGAGTAGGGGATGGTCTCGACGACCTTGAGCTCGCCCGTGTAGTAGTCGAACTGGGTCTTCACGTAGGTGAAGCCGTTGATGCGGGCGATGATCTGGGCGGCGTCCTTGCCCAGACCGTTGAGGATAACGCGCAGCGGCTTCTTACGAGCCTTGTTGGCGTTCAGAGCCAGGCCGATAGCGCCCTCAGCGGCAGCGAAGGACTCGTGGCCGGCCAGGAAGGCGAAGCACTCGGTGTCGTCGGAGAGCAGCATAGCGCCCAGGTTGCCGTGGCCCAGACCGACCTTGCGGTCCTCGGCGACGGAGCCGGGAACGGTGAAGGCCTGGATGCCCTCGCCGATGATGGCGGCAGCCTCAGAAGCGTTCTTGGCGCCACGCTTGACAGCGAGAGCGCAGCCGAGGGTGTAGGCCCACTCAGCGTTCTGGAAGGCGATGGACTGGGTGTTGTTGACGATCTCACGCGGGTTGAAGCCCTTGTCGGTGCAGATCTGCAGAGCTTCCTCGAGGGAGGCGATGCCGTTGTCGGCGAGGCACTTGTTGATCTTGTCAGCGCGGCGCTCGTAACCTTCGAACGTAACAGTCATAGTTATTTCCCTCCCTTTCTACTCGTGAACCGGGAACACGCTGGCGACGGAGTGAGTCTCCTCGTCGGTGCGCGGGTCGATGTACTTGGCAGCGTTCTCCCACTGACCATAGTGGCCCATGGCGCCAGCGATGGCCTCCTCGGGGGTCTTGCCGGCCTTGACGGCGTCGGTGAACTTGCCGAGGTTCAGGAACTCGAACGCGATGATCTCGTTCTTGTCGTTGAGAGCCATGCGGGTGACGTAGCCCTGAGCGAGCTCGAGGTAACGAGCGCCCTTGGCCTTGGTGCCGAACATGGTGCCGACCTGAGAGCGAAGGCCCTTGCCGAGGTCGTCGAGGGAGGCGCCCACGGGCAGGCCGCCCTCGGAGAACGCGGTCTGGCTGCGGCCGTAAACGATCTGCAGGAAGATCTCGCGCATAGCAACGTTGATGGCGTCGCAGACGAGGTCGGTGTTGAGGGCCTCGAGGATGGTCTTGCCGGGAAGGATCTCGGAAGCCATGGCAGCAGAGTGGGTCATGCCCGAGCAGCCGATGGTCTCAACGAGGGCCTCCTCGATGATGCCGTCCTTGACGTTCAGCGTGAGCTTGCAGGCGCCCTGCTGAGGTGCGCACCAACCCACACCGTGCGTAAGACCGGAGATGTCGGAAATCTCCTTAGCCTGGACCCACTTGCCCTCCTCGGGGATGGGTGCGGGGCCGTGGTATGCACCCTTGGCAACGGGGCACATGTTCTCCACTTCCTGTGAGTACTGCATGCCTCTCCTCTCTATCGTGTTGGCGTCCCGTCTGGAGGTCGTGGCTGGTGATTGCCGGGCGACCCTTCGAAAGGGACATGACATGCAGCCCCTATAATACCGCGAAATGCACGGAATATTCGGCGAACGGCGCAGTTTTCGTAACGAGAAGCGCGGAACTTTCAATTGAAACGATTTAACAAGGTGGTTTGCGGTTATGCGTTACGTTTTAGGGGGTCAGCTTTGGTCAAGTATTTGGTTAGTTCTTGCCCCTGTTGCGGTGTCTAGCCTGTGGTTATGATGCCTTTCGCCGTCGGTTTGCCGCCTTTTACCGTCGACGGGTGCCATTTTGCGTGAATGTTTTGATGGCACGTTTCAATCGTGATGTATTGGATGGTAAGCAGGTCCCGGCGAAGGGAGCGCCATGCAGCGTGTTTGGAAAACGATCACCGGTTTTTACCATGTCTGTGCCCGCGGTATGGGCAGTCAGCTGATCTTTGAGAGCGACGAGGACCGGTGGGAGTTTTTGGAGCTGATGCGCGACTGCTGCCGCGATGCCCAGGTAACGATTGTGGCGTGGTGCCTCATGGGCGACCACGTGGATCTGGTACTTTTGGAGTTATGAGGACAACATGAGTGCAGCCATGCAACGCCTGCTGTTGACGTATGCTCGTCGGTTCAATAAGCGTACCGGGCGATCGGGCTGCCTGTTCCGGGAACGTTTTGAGCGCCGCTCGCTCGATACCGACCGACAGGTGATGGAGGCTGTTCGCTCCGTTCACGCCAATCCGCAGGATGCGGGCATCAACCTAATTGAGCGTTATCCCTGGAGCAGCTTTGCGGAGCATCTGCGCGTTTACGACGGTGACGAGGCAGATGCTACGAGGGTATTTTCCGATCCTTCTTGCGTGCTTGAGCTTTTTGGTTCGGCTAAGGCCTTTATTGCCTATTCGCTTTCGACGCCCGACGGCGGCGATCCGGCGATGCGCGATTTGGTAGAGATGGAGTTGGAGCGGCGCGCCTTTGCCGACGAGTTGGCGAAGGGATGCGGGGTTGCGCTCCAGGGGGTTAAAGCGGCGCCGCCGGCGCAGCGTAATATCGTTATTCTTGGATTGCGCGATGCTGGTTTTACGGTGCGCCAGATTGAGCGGTATACGGGGATAAGCAAAAGTACCGCTTCTCGTATTGTGCGCGCCCGTGCTCGAACGGCGGTGCGGACTGATGACAGCCTGGGATAGGGCTGTCTGCCCACTGGGACCATCATTCTAAATGCTTGGACGTTAGCTACACTTCTAAATATGCATAGAATGATTGCCGTCTTGCATAAAACAATAGCTCAGTCCGGTTTTGCCCGTACCTACCCCCGTCCACGCCGTGCAAAAAGCGGAGTTTTCAGCATCGTAGTGCTGTCGGAACTGCTATAACCTTGCAACTTGCGGGCCCCGAGACAATTATTTGTCTGCCAATACGCCCCGAAGCACGCGTTTGCGTCCCCGTAGACCGTAATGCCTGTTCTAAAACGCAATATATACGCGCCCGAAGGCGCTAATTGATGCTCGTGATTTGTATGCACATAGCTTGGCGTGCTGAAAACTCGCAAAAATGCACGCCGCACCCTATGGGACCCGTCTGCGGCAGGCAGGAGGCGAGCCGGAGCCTAGTAGGACGGTGCCTGGCGCTTTGCTCGGCGTGCCCCGTGGCCCTGTGGCAAGCCTTTGGTACTGTGAAAAACGCTTGTGCTTGCGGTTGGCCGTGCGATAAATGACAGATTGGGCGCCGGAAGCGTGGCTGCGCGTGCGCTCGTTATGAAAAAGCCGAGCCGCCCGTATCGGGCGGCTCGGCAATCAAAAACCTTGGATTCGGGGCATCCGTTACTGGTTAGCCTGACCCTCGAGCATGCCGTCGAGGGTGCGCCAGGCGAGCTCGGCGCATTTGACGCGGGCGGGCATGTGTGAGATGTCCTGGAGCTGAGCAGCCTCGTCCAAGTCTTCCAAGTCTTCCTCGGAGAGCTCCTCGCCGCGGATCATGGCGAGGAAAAGCCCTGCCAGACGACGAGCCTCCTCGACCGTTTCGCCCGTGATGAGGTCGGCCATGATGTCGGCGCTGGCCTGGCTGATGGCGCAGCCGTGCCCGGTAAACGAGGCCTCCTCGATCACATCGTTCTCGACACGCAGCTGCAGGGTGAGCTCATCGCCGCAGCTGGGGTTGATGCCGTCGTGTTCGTGCGTGGGCGCATCCATCTCGTACTTGTAGTCGGGGTGGGAGTTGTGCTCCATAAACGTGGTGGAGGTGTACAGATTACCCATTGAACGTGCTCCAAACGTGATGCAGGCCGGCGATGAACTTATCGATATCGGCCTTGTCGTTGTAGAAGGCCACGCTGGCGCGGCAGCAGGCAAGGTTCTCGACGCCCAGCCAGGTGAGCAGCGGCTGCGCGCAGTGGTGACCGGCACGGATGCAGACGCCGTCCATGTCCATGATGCTCGCGACGTCGTGAGGGTGGATGCCCTTGACGTTAAAGCTGACGACCCCGTGGTGGTTGTCCCAATAGATGGAGCCGATGATCTGGACAAAGTCGAGCTGCATGAGCTCGCCCATCAGGTAGTGGACGAGTGCCTGCTCTCGTGCCTGGATGTTTTCGTAGCCCACCGTATTGACCAGGTAATCAAGCGCCGCGCCCGTGGCGAAGATGCCGGCGGCGTTCTGCGTACCGGCCTCGAACTTCTCGGGGACGGGCGCCCAGACGGCGTCCTGCTCGGTGACCGAATCGATCATCTCGCCACCGGTAAGCATGGGCGGCATGGCGTTGAGCAGATCCATCTTGCCCCACAGCACGCCGATGCCCATGGGGCCCATGGCCTTGTGCGCGCTAAAGGCAAAGAAGTCGGCGCCCAGATCGGCCACGTTGACCGGCATGTGCGGCAGCGACTGCGCGCCGTCGACGACCAGATAGCCGCCGTGCTTGTGCACGAGCTTGCCGAGATTCTTGACCGGGTTCTCGACGCCCAGCACGTTAGAGATCTGACCCACGGCCAAGATCTTGGTCTTGGGGCCCACCTTGGATAGAACCTCCTCGGTTGTGAGCTGACCGGTCTTGGTGGGGTAGAGGTAGACGAGCTTGGCGCCGGTCTCGCGGCAGACCTGCTGCCACGGAATCAGGTTGGAGTGGTGCTCCATGATGGTGATGACGACCTCGTCACCGGGTTCGAGCACCGTGGGCGCAAAGCTCTTGGCGACCAGGTTGAGCGACTCGCTCGTGTTGCGGGTGAAGACGATCTCGTTGGCCTGGGAGGCGCCGATGAGGTCGGCGATCTGCTGGCGGACCTTGGCGATGGCCTCGGTGGCCTCGACGGACAGCGAGTACAGGCCGCGCAGGGGGTTGGCGTTCATACGCTGGTAGAAGTCACGCTCGGCGTCGAGCACGCAGGCGGGGCGCTGCGCGGTGGCGGCGCTATCGAGGAAGGCGATCTCGGGGTGCTGCTGGAACAGCGGGAACTGCGCCTTGTAGGGATTGGTCTCGATGTCGACGGTAGGCCAGCCGCGCGAGGCCTCGTCGCTGGCGTCGAACTCCATGGGCTCGGGGGCAGTACAGGTATCGCATTTAACGTGCTCGGTGTCGATCATGCGAGCTCCTCCTCAAAGTTATCGATCAGGTTGTTGCCCAAGCGGACGACGGCGGCGCGGATGCGCTCGTCGGCGGCGGAAAGTGCGGCGTCCTCCAGCTTGGCACGGATGAACAGGTCCTCGGCGGCATTTTGGTCAAGGCCGCGGCAGGCGAGGTAGAACAGCTGCTCGTCGCGGACGTGGCCGATGGTGGCGCCATGGTTGCCGGCGACGTCGTCCTCGTCGCAGAGGATGACGGGAACGGTCTTGTTGTCGACGCCCTTGTTGGCCAAGAGCACCGTCTCGCGCTCGGTGCCGACGGCACCCTTGCAGCCGTGCACGAGGTCGATGGTGCCGCGGTAGACCTTCTTGGACGTGCCGGTCAGTACACCGTTGGCATCGATTTCGCACTCGGTCTTGCGGCCGCGGTGACGAAGTTCGTAGTTAAAGTCGCGCACCTGCTGGCGGGCGCCCAGGTAATCGGTATCGATCGTCACCTTGGCGGTGTCGCCCAGCAGGTCGCCGGCAAGGCCGGTGGCGCTGGCGCCAGCACCCAGTACGGTGTGCTGCACGTTGACGCGTGCGCCTTCGTCCAGGAACAGGCCGGTGTCGTCGAGCGTGATCCAGCTGTCGTCGAGCGTCTGCGTACAGGCAACGTTGACGGTGGCGTACTCGTGGGCGCACACACGCAGCACGGAGCCCACGACGCCTTCGCCGGTAACGGGGGAGTCCAGGGCGATCTGCAGGTTGAGCGTTGCCTGCGGACGGGCGACGACATCGATGGCGGCGATGGCAGCGGCGGCGTCGACGCCGCTCACGCGCACGGTGACCGTGGCACGGCCGTAGGCGGGCACATCGATGACGATGCGCTTGGTGGCGTGGTCGGCCAGATAGGTGTAGGCGGCCTCGCCCATGCCGGTCTCGAAGGCCTCGGCGGGGGAGAGCTCCTCCTCGAGCTTGATGGCGCCGGCCTGGTAGACGGAAGTGGCAGGCACGTCGAGCTCGGTCTCGGGTGTGATGCGGGCGCGATCGGCGGCGTCGCCGGGGGCGGAGGCGCGGCGCTCGGGGAAGCGCTCGGCCATGGCGTCCATGGCGGTGTCGAAGGCGTCGCCCGCACCATGGATCTGCTCGTCCAGGCCTTCGACCTCAACGGCCTCGGCAGGAGCGGCAGCAAGTTCGTCCGAAAGCTCGAGCTTGGTTTGGTTCATCTTGAGCCAACCCCATGTGGCAGCCGGCATCGCGTTGACGCCCCCGATCTCCTGCAGCACGCCGTCTCGGGGCTCCGACCCTCCTCGCGTACCTTTAGTACGCGTCGTCGGGCTCGTCGCTCCCGATACGTCGCACTGCAGAAGCTCGGATGACGTAAATGCGTTCGGCGTGTTGGTGGTCTGTTTCATTATCCGATCGCTCCTTCCATCTCGAGCTTGATCAGGTTGTTCATCTCGACGGCGTACTCCAGCGGCAGCTCCTTGGAGACCGGGTTGGCAAAGCCGTTGACGATCATGGTGCGGGCCTCTTCCTCCGAGATGCCGCGGCTCATCAGATAGAACACCTTGTCGTCGCCAATGCGGCCGATGGTGGCCTCGTGGCCGATGTCGACGTTCTTGGCGCGGATGTCCATGGCGGGGATGGTGTCGGAGCGGCTCTGGTCGTCGAGCATGAGCGACTGACAGCTCACGGTTGCCTTGGAGCCCTCGGCCTTGGGCGTGGCCACGATGGAGCTGCGGAAGGTCTGGATGCCACCGCTCTTGGAGATGCCCTTGGTCTCGACGGTCGCCGAGGTCTCGGGCGCGTTGAGTACGACTTTGCAGCCGGTATCGAGGTTCTGGCCGGCGCCGGCAAAGGTGATGCCGGTAAAGCTCGAGCGGGCGCGGCGGCCGTTGAGCACGCTCATGGGGTAGAGGTAGCCCACGTGGCTGCCGAAGGAGCCGCTGATCCACTCGATGTCGCCGTCCTCATCCACGCGCGCACGCTTGGTGTTGAGGTTGTACATGTTCTTGGACCAGTTCTCGATGGTCGAATAGCGCAGGTGCGCACGCTTGCCCACAAAGAGCTCCACAGCGCCGGCGTGGAGGTTGGCCACGTTGTACTTGGGCGCGGAGCAGCCCTCGATAAAGTGCAGGTCGGCGTCGTCCTCGACGATGATGAGCGTGTGCTCAAACTGGCCGGCGCCCTTGGCGTTGAGGCGGAAGTAGCTCTGCAGCGGAAAATCGAGCTTGGTGCCCTTGGGCACGTAGACAAACGAGCCGCCCGACCACACGGCGCCGTGCAGGGCCGCAAACTTGTGGTCGGTGGGCGGGATGAGCGTCATAAACTTCTCGTGGATGAGCGGCTCCCACCGCGGGTCGTGCAGGGCCTCCTCGATGCCGGAGTAGACGATGCCCATCTTGGACGCGGTGTCCTGCATGTTGTGGTAGACGAGCTCGGAGTCGTACTGCGCGCCGACGCCCGCCAGGTAGCTGCGCTCGGCCTCGGGGATGCCCAGGCGCTCAAAGGTGTTCTTGATGTCGTCGGGCACCGACTCCCAGTCGTGCTTTTGGTCGGTGTTGGGCTTGACGTAGGTGACGATGTTGTCCATGTCCAGGCCCTCGATGGAGGGGCCCCACGTCGGGTCGGGAAAACGGTTGAAAATCTCGAGGGACTTGAGGCGCAGGTCGAGCATCCACTGCGGCTCGTCCTTCTTGGCGCTGATCTCGCGCACGATGTCGGGCGTGATGCCGGCGTCGAGGCGCTCGAATCCCTCCTCGCCATAGGTGAAGTCGTAGAGGCTGCGGTCGATGTCCGCGACCTCGGTGCGGTTCTTGGTCATTGCGTCGCCCCTTTACGCCTGCTGCTCGGCAGCGACGGCCTCGGCCTGGGCGCGCTGCTCGGCAGCCTCGCGCTCGAAGGCCTCAAAGCCGTTCTTGTCGATCCAGGGGATCAGCGAGGCGTCGTCCTCGCGCACGATGTGGCCCTTGACCATAACGTGGACGCGGTCGACATCCAGGTGCTCCAGGATGCGCGTGTTGTGCGTGATGATGAGCATGGAACCGTTGCAGCTCTTGCGGTAGGCGTCCATGCCGTGGCTGACGGTGGACAGGGCGTCGACGTCCAGGCCGGAGTCGGTCTCGTCCAGGATGGCGAGTTTGGGCTGCAGCAGCAGAAGCTGGAGCATCTCGACCTTCTTTTTCTCGCCGCCCGAGAAGCCTACGCCCAGCTCACGGTTGAGGTAAGCGGTATCCATGTTGAGCTCGGCCGCGAGCTCCTTGACGCGACGGCGGAATTCCTTGCCCTTCATCTCCAGGCCGGGGCGGCCGGCGATGCTGGCGCGCAAAAAGCTCGACAGCGGCACGCCCGGGATCTCGACCGGAGCCTGGAAGCTCAGGAACAGGCCGGCGCGCGAACGCTTGTCGGTGGTGAGCTCGGTGATGTCTTGGCCGTCAAAGACGATGCGGCCGTTCTGCACGGTGTAGACGGGGTCGCCCATGACCAGGTGGCCGAGGGTGGACTTGCCGGCGCCGTTGGGCCCCATCAGCACATGGGTCTCGCCGGCGGCGACGTTGAGGTTGACGTTGTGGAGGATGGTCTTTTCGTCCACGGAGGCGGTCAGACCTTCGATGGAAAGCAGCGGATTTGCGCTCATGCTGTCCCTCTCTGTTTATGGTGTACTCATAGGTGTACTAAACCCTAGGAATCTTCTCGGAATAAAGTTACTATGGGTTCGGCGTTAGTCAAGGGAAAATCCGACTAATCCACTCGACTTTTCAGATGTGGGACATAATAGTCGGGATCGTCTGTCCCACACGCTTGGCATCGGGGGCAAACTCTGCTGATGATTTTTTCTCAAGCGCACCGGGAGGGTAGGTATGCTCATTTCTTCTAAGGGCCGCTATGCCCTCCGTTTGATGATTTATATCGCGGCGCTCGGTGACGCCGAGGGCAAAATCGCCCTGCGCGAGATTGCCGACCGTGAGCATATTTCGCAAAAGTATTTGGAGCAGCTGGTCCGTCCGCTTATGAAGGCGGGCCTGCTCAAGAGTGTGCGCGGTAAGGGCGGCGGCTACATGATGGCCGTGGACCCGGCCAAGGTGCGAGCCGGCGACATACTGCGCGCCGTCGAGGGCAGCACGGCGCCCGTCGCGTGCGATGGCATCGATAACAACTGCACTCGCAGCGATCTGTGCTCTACTGTGAAGTTCTGGCGCGGTCTGGACGACGTGATTGAAAAGTACGTCGACGGCGTGACGTTGGCCGACTTGGCGGCCGTGCCCGAGATTAACTTCGATATCAAGCTGTAACTCGAGCACAATTCCTTAAGATTTCGCGGAGGGTGTTACCGTTTGTCGAGTTGTTGTTGTACGACATCGGTCTTGCTGCGATACTTAAATCTATCTTTGCAAACTGCACTTTAACTACACCAATGCAAGGAGGATCTTATGCAGCCCAAGCATTCTGCGATTGTTGCCGGATTGACGCTGGCTCTTTCGTTTGGCGCCGTTGCCGCGCCCGCGCCCGCTGCTGCGGATGAGCCCACGCCGGGCGTTGCCTCGGATGCCACCGATATCGATAAGGGCCTTTATACCCAGCAGTCTTTCTCGGGCGTGCTGAGGTCGGTCCAAGGCGTCTCGTTTGTCAATGTGACCAGCGAGATGAAGTACTTTACCAAGTATGAGAGCCACGGCAACTATAACCAGGGCTTTTCGTATGGCGACGGCTATAACGCGCTGGGCTATTACCAGTTCGACCGACGCTGGTCGCTCGTCCCGTTTATGAAGCAGGTCTATAACTACAATCCTGCCAAGTACGGCATGCTTAAGTCTGCAATTGACCGCGGGGGCGATATCTCCAACGCAAGCAACCCCATGTATTCCAATGGCCAGCTGACGGAGCTGGGCCGCATTGCACAGGAGGCCTTCCAGGGCGCCTATAACGCCGATCCGGCTGAGTTCTCGGCGCTGCAAGATTCATATGCATACAACTCCTATTACGCGGTGACCGAGGCCTGGCTCAAGAGCGCGCTTGGTATTGATATCTCTGGCCGCGCCGATTGCGTCAAGGGTATGGTGTGGAGCATCACCAACATGTGCGGCACCTATGGCTGCCAGGACTTTTTCCGCTGGGCAAATCTTACAAACGATATGACCGACCGTGAATTTGTGACGGCGCTTTCCAGCAGCGTGGTCAATAACGTTGCCCGTAAGTACTCGAGCCAGCCGCAATATCACGAGGGCTGGAAGAACCGTTACAAGAACGAGCTTAAGGATTGCCTGGTCTATATTACCGAGGACGAGGCCGCGGCGACGCCGCCGGTCGAGCCTGAACCCGAGCCTGAGCCCAAGCCCGTGACTCCAGCGCCTAGCCAGGCGCCCGCCGCTCCCGTTGCTCCCTCTGGGCCTAGTGCCGATACCAATGGTGCTGACGAGGATACCGTCGATGCTCCTTCATACGATGCCGGAGCAAGCGACGGAAATGGCGATGTCGCATCGGGCGGCAGCGCGGGGTCTGCCTCGCCTTCGAATTCCGCAGATGCTGCGGCAGGGTCTGGTTCTTCCGCCGGTGGATCGACTGCCGGTTCGAGCGACTCGTCGACGAATGGCAAACCCTCTGCGAGCGAACAACTTGGCTCCATGTTTGGCTCCTCGCTGATGGTTGACATCAACAGCAGCTCGTCTTCCAAGAAGGATGGCTCCGACCAGGGCGCTACGGAAAAGACCGAGGATGCTAAGGGCGATTCGAAGGACGAGGGTTCTAAGGGGTCTGATTCCGACAAGGGCACGGAATCAGACGGTGCGGAATCGAAGGATCCCCGCCTTGATAAGGATGGCAAGCACACGGACGACAATGGGTCCAAGGGCCTGGTTGATGATGCCGCCGACCAGAACCAGGGTAAGACCAAGGTTGTGACTGCTTCAGCCACGACGACTGAGTCCTCTAAGGGCAGCATGCCCAAGACGGGTGACTTGATTTTGATGGCGAGCCTTGCCAGCGCGAGCTTGGCCACATTGGGCGCTACGTCTATTGTGAGCGGTAAGCATAAACTTGATCAGCAAAACAAAGACGCTGCGGAGAAAGACGCCCAAAAGTAGGCTCTCAGCGAGCGTTTTGCCTTAGCGATTCAAATAGGGGCCCGATGCGATAGCACCGGACCCCTATTTGTTGCGAATCGTTTTGTTATGCCCCCCTTTATGGAGCCACATCTACCGTTACCCGAATCATTTGTTGAACAACAAAATTGTTATCAAGATGGTCGCTAAAATGGCATCGTTATTATAAAAGGGGAGATAAAACGGTGTCTGAACAGGCAATGTATGATATTGATAACACCTTTGACGTGAAGTTGCTCAATCCCGGCGGAAATGCTGTTCTGCCGATTGATATTCATGATTTTGCCGATGCCGCCGATCATTGTGTTTTAGTTGATAAGACCATGTTTATTGCCGATATCTTAGATTGCGAATCGACTGTGGCGCTTTGTTGTCGGCCTCATGGTTTTGGCAAGAGCATGAACCTCTCCATGCTCAAATGTTATCTGGAGCGTCCTGTGCCCGGCTCGTCGAGCGTGAATCTGTTCATCGGTAGCCAAATATGGGACGCAGAAGATGGCATCTATCGTGATGAGTATGCACGCTATCCGGTCATTGCTTTGGATTTTTCTACTTCCTCCTATCGAGGCGCCGATGCCGAGGCCGCCATGCGCGATGCGGTCGCTCGTGAGTGCGCTCGTCTGTTGCCGCTGCTGGACGTTCCCGATTTAGCGCGCGGCGACGTGCGCCATATCGAGCGCGTAGCGCGTGGTGTTGCCGGTTCTGATGAAATCGATTCGGCTCTTGGCGTGTTAATCTTGCTCCTCCGTATGGCATGTGATGAACAGGTTGTGCTGCTGGTTGATGGGTATGACGCGGCGTTTACGAATCATATGCAGGCGAAGGGCGCCTATGGCTCGTGCTTTGTCGAGTTGCTTGACCGCTTGCTCTTTGAGGGCATTGTCTCCTCGATCGATTCTTTGCGGCTGGTTTGCTTGATGGGGGAGCGACCCGGCCCCGCACAGGCGGCATTTGCGCATCGCAACTGCCCGTATTGTTTGGCTTCTCCCTTGTCGAGCTGGTGCGATCGCCGCTTTGGTTTTTCGGATGCCGAAAACAGGGCGCTGCTAGATTGCACTGGTCAGAGCGACAGACTGGCTTGCGCGCGTGAATGGTTCGAAGGCTACCGGTTTGGCGGGTTCTATTGTTCGAACCCGGCTCGTGTGGTTGAGTTCTTGGCTCGGGGCTGCCTGCCGCCAACCCGCTTTGATGTATGTTGCTATGCCGATTGTCTGAACGAGACTGTGGGCGCCTGGGATTTAAGATGGCTTGCGGCAATGTTTGATTTGCTTAATCCGTATGGCTGTGTTGAGGCGCCACTGTGCTTGGACGCCGTGAAGCCTGATGCCGGGACAGCGGAAGGTATTTGGACCGATTTGTATTTGAGTGGACTCCTGACGACAGATGCGACTGATCGCCAGGCGGACGGCAGTCTGCCCCGCGCCCTGCGCCTTCCCAATAACGAGCTCCGGTATGCGATGCGTCATGTGATTATCGAATGGTTCGAGTGCGCTGCCGAGAGTGCCGAGACTATCGACGATTTCCAAGAGGGTCTTTGCCGCGGAGACGAGCGTGCAGTTAGGCGAGCTTTGGGCGTAATTATTAATGATTTGGGCGTCGATGGAGACGAGTCGGATTTGCTACTGGCTTTTCGTTTGGCACTGCAGGGTCTTTGTTTTGGGTTGCCTGGATATGCCGACCCTGTTACAAAACGAGCGCACGGTTCGGAGTTTGGGGGTTTCCAGGTGTTTCCGACCGCCAATACCTTTGATGCGGCGGATACACTTGGCATATTGGATAGCCGCCCGCTGATCTCGGTCAGCATGCTGTACGACCCCGATGTCGATGCGTTGGGCCTAGAGCTTCTGTCAGTGCAGGCATTGCTCGATATCGAACGGAGCGGTCTCGACGACATTCGCGTGCCGCGTCCTGCCGTGGGCCGCATGCGCTGGGGGTTTGGCTTTGATGGGCAACGAGTTGCCGTCGCATGTCAGAAGTTATAGGAGGGCCGGCTTTACTCGGTTTCCTTCATGGGCGGCATGGGCTTCCAGTTGGGGTCGCGTACGATCTTGCGGGCATCCTTCATGCCACGGCGCAGCGCCGGAATGCCGGTCTTAAAGCACTTGTCGACGGCGGCAAGGCGGATAAACTCCTTGCAGAAGGTCGCCACATTGCCCAAACGGAACAAAATGGGGTGGTAATCACCGTAGATCTGCATGTAGCGGGCCAAATAGCCGCGATTGCGCATGATGTAGTAGCGATTGGTGTCACTGGTGGAATTGAGCTGACGCTTACCGGCGATATCCCAGTTGGAGACGGCGCGGGCGCGCTTGAGCACCACATCGGCGACTACGACGGCAGGGAAGTGTTGGCTGGCGACATAGCCATAGCAGGCATCGTCGCCATAGATAAAGAAACGAGCGTCAGGCAGGCCGATCTTGTCGACAACACGGCGTGAGAACAGGCCGCCCTCAAAGCACAACTGGTTCATGGCGCGGTAGCCCTTGGGGCCCAGGTCCCACTTAGCGATGGGGTTGGGGATACCAAGCGAAAGGATGAGCTGGTACTGCCAAAAGAAGGCGCCGCCGTCAAAGTCCAGGCGCGAACCCTGGATGACGTCGTAGCGGTCGGTCCACTTGGCCAGGCGTTTTGCTTCGCTGGATATTTGCGGAACGGTCGAGGAGACTGAGACCCCATTTGTCTATTGCATGCGCTATGCTCTGCCTAAACCTGCGCCGCTGGTGAGCATTGTGATTCCGACCAAGGATCACGTCGAGACGCTCGATGCCTGCGTGATGTCGATTGCCGAGAATGCAACGTAAGTCAACTACGAAATCGTCTTGGTGGAGAACAACAGCGAAGATCCGGAGACGTTTGCGCATTACGAGGCCCTGCCGGAGCGCGTGCCTGCCGCGTCTGACGGTAAGGGTAGCGCTCGCGTTGAATACCGTCCAGGCGAGTTTAACTACTCCAAGATTATCAACTATGGCGTTGGGTGCGCTAAGGGTGACTGCCTGCTGCTCAACAACGATACCAAGGTTATAGTGCCAGGCTTTATCGAGGAATTGATGGGGTATCTGCAGCGCCCCGATGCGGGCGTGGCGGGTGCCAAGCTCTTCTTTACCGATCATCCGGTGCAGCACGATGGCATTTTGATTGGTGTGCGCGGCGCACTTGCCCATGCCAACCAGGATTTCTCGGCAAAGCGAGAGGGCTATCTTGCCCGCGCTGTACGTCCGGGCAACTTTAGCGCCGTAACGGGCGCCTGCCAGATGGTCCGACGCGACGTATTTGAGCAGATCGGAGGCTATAACGAGGAATTCGCCGTCGGTTTTAACGACGCAGACTTTTGCCTGCGCGTGTGGAAGGCGGGCTTCCGCACCATCTTTACGCCTTATGCCGAGCTGTACCACTACGAGTTCACCTCGCGTGGCAGGGAAGAGGCCGACGAGGAAAAGCTGCGCCGTTGGAAACGCGAACAGGCACTGTTCATGCAGCGCTGGCCGGAGTTCTTCTTGACGGGCGATCCGTGGTTGGGGCCGAATTTATCCGCTGAGAGCGAGTATTTCTCGTATTAAGGCAATGGTTTTTAGGAAGTCCTTAACTTTCTTTCGGTATGAGCTTGGAAGAAAGCAACATTGGAATACTTATTAAGACAAATTACGAAAGGTCGATACTTTCGCGATAAGTTTATACAGGCTTATATAACTCGATATTATCCGATATAAGTAGATATCGCACTTGCCTTTGCCGGCTTACCGGCCGGCGTTATGGATCTTATTAACGGCAAGGCGCTTACGTTCTTGCGTCGTGCCCTCCCCGAAGATCTGGCGCCTATCAACCAGGTGGAGGTAGCGCTCTCTATGGGCGATAGCTTTGTCGCGACTGGTTTGACCATAGAGGACGATCTTCTGTCGAGAGCCGCTGAGGCCACTAAGGGCTATGCCTATCTGGTGCAACTGGTCGGTTATTCCATTTGGCAGCGCGCCAACTTGCATCGTGCCAAAAGTGCCATTGTGAGCGAGCGCGACGTCACCGAAGGCATTGCGTTGGCAGAGGCTCGTTTTCACGATGTTGTTCACGAGCCCGCGATTTCTGGACTGGGGCTCAACGATATCAAATACCTTTTGGCCATGTGCGAGGATAAACAACAGTCCAAATCAGCCGAGATTGCTAAGCGCATGGGTAAAAAGACCAATGAGATCAGCTCTATTAGGGCCAAATTGCTACAAAGAGAGGTTATTCAGGCACCACAGAGGGGTTACGTGCAGTTTGCCGTGCCGGATTTAGATATTTATCTGCGAGAAAATGCCGAGGAGATTCTCGAGCGGTTCTAGGTCGAGGCTTAATTAGGTTTTGATTTTACTTGGGGGCATTATGGCAAAAATACGAGATTCCCGTATCGAATTACTTCGCATTGTCCTTATGTGGACGGTAATAGCTCATCATTTTGTTGTTCACAACGCTGATTCTGTTTCCGTATTTCCTGGTTCGTTTACTAGGTTTTTCTACAATATCTTTTTCTATCCAATTGGAAGAACTGCGGTCGGCTGTTTTGTTGCAATAACAATCTGGTTTGTTGCGGGGAAAGCTGGATACTCCATTAAACAAGCTGTCAAACAGATAGCTTCAATCGAAGGCACGGTTCTCTTTTATAGTATTGCGCTGGGTTTTTTCTTCATGCTTCGCGGCGATATTCAAGTAAGTCCAACCAATTTGATAGATATTTTTGCACCAATTCTTACTGGTTCTAGTTGGTGGTTTGTAACCGTCTATGCTTGGCTTGTATTTTTACTGCCCTTTTTAATTCCGGCTTTGCATGCGTTGGACCAGAAACTACATCTTTATCTATCAATCTTTCTGGTCTTCGCCTTTGGATTCCTGCGTTATGTGCCGCTCTTTTGGATTCCCATCGACGGGCTACTAGTGGATTTTATTATAATTTGCGTTCTTGTTTGCTATATTCGCTGGTATGTAGATTTGTCAACAGTGAATATAAGGCACTTGGTTGCTTGCTGCATTGCTTCTTTTGTTGGAGTTGCAATCTCGTTTTATGGTCAATTCCATTTTGATGGTTTGCTGGGCTCGACCTTTGCGAATTTGTATAACGGCTTTTTTGGTTCGCCGGCGTCTATTTTTTCACTAGTTATAGCCATCTCTGTCTTGTTGATCGATTTAAAAATGCCGCATTTTTCCTCCCGTTTCGTTAACACTGTTGCGAAACTGTGTTTTGCTACTTATCTTATTTCTGACTATGGGCCTATCCAAAATTGGATCTGGAGCTCGCAGTTTCCCTTTACGCGTGTCGGCGTTGGACTGGGAATGTTGCAGGTACTTCTGGTTCCAACAGCTGTGTTCACGATTTGCTTAATGTTGGAAGGTCTCAGGAAGCTCTTGATTGGTTTCATCATACGTTTTATCGGCCCTTTCGATTTGTTAAATAAAGCTTTGTCGTAGAACCAAGACTTTTGATATTTTCTTCCGCATACGTGATTTGAAGACGATCCCGCTACGCTGGTGGTGGAAAGATTGGGATTCCGAACCAGCGTTCACTGGTTGTAGCGGATTGGCCGATAATCATCTAGGAAAGCGCGTCGTGAGCACGAAAAACCTGTTAGAGGCATGGTAACGCCCACGGTTGTTGCAACTAAGACGACTATCACCGAGGCTGCTGTTAAGAAGCCGATCGAGCCGAAGGCTGACATGGTAACCGTTGCTAAGTTTCTGAGACCGTCGATGATGACTCGGTCGGCATGCCTCTGGTGCTGGTGTTGTTGGAGGCGCTATTAATTGCTGTAGAGGCTTCGGTTTAAATCAAGGAATCGAACCGGTTTCCACATCAATAGAATGCGCTGGCCGCATATGACGTATCGATATGGGCATGATATTGCGTTTTTTAATTTGCGGCCACAAAGATGCCTTTTGCAAAGCGTGGGGGCTATCTTGCCCGTGCTGTGCGCCCGGGCAACTTCAGTGCCGTGACGGGCGCCTACCAGATGGTCCTACGCGACGTATTTGAGCAGGTTTGAGGCTACAACGAGGAACTCGCCGCCGGCTTTAACGACGCAGACTTTTGCCCTCGGGTGTGGGTGGCCGGCTACCGCACCATCTTTACGCCCTATGCAGAGCTGTACCACCACGAGTTCACCTCGCGCGGCAGGGGAGAGGGCAACGAGGAAAAACTTCGCCGCTGGAAGCGCTAGCAAGCACTGTTCATGCGGCGCTGGCCTGAGTTCTTCTTGGATGGCGATCCGTGGCTCGGGCCGAACCTATCCTCCGACAGTGAGTACTTCTTGCTTTAGAGCGAAGTAATTTCAAGATCCGGCAAAGTGCCCTCAAGAGCTGCAAGAGCGGTGGGGTTCAAGTACTCCTCGTTCAAGCGGCTCTTGTCATATCGAAAACGTGCCTCAGATTTTTTACAGGTGGTTGTATTAAATTGGTTCGCTTATGTGCTCGGTTTGACTCAGAAGCTATTTGACGTAACGGTTGAGGTGTGGTGACTCATATTTAAATTGCAGCTACAAAGACACCTTTTATCGAATTCCCGTTGAAAAACTGATCGCGTGCCGAATGTTGGTGTAAGGGGCCGCTTCCCTGGCCGTAGAAAGCAGGAAGCGGTTATCGCCTAGAATCTTAATTGCTGAAGTTAGGATTCGTGGAAAGGCAAT